>USPX01000060.1 GCA_900556665.1 uncultured Eubacteriales bacterium | reverse complement strand
TAGCTCATGAAGTAACAAATTATATGAAGGATTTAGTAGGTGAGCGAGCAGTTGTATTATTTGAACAAGGCGGTATGGGTTCAGAAGACTTTGCTGTCTATTCTCATAAAGTACCAAGCTTATATGTAATGTTAGGAGCAGGTACAAAACAGGAGAACGAATTATTCGGAGAGCCAATGCATAATGAAAAAGTTGTATTTAATGAAGACATCTTAACTACAGGTGCAGCAATGCATGCTTATAGTGCCATTATGTGGTTAAAAAATAACAAATAAATGAGATAACGTATAGTTTAGAAAGTTGATAAATGCTGTAGTTACTTGACAAAATAACGCTTTATTGATACACTGAGGGAAAATGTACAAAAGCGTAGAATAGAAGTAGTAGGTGTGTATATCTTTTTCAGAGAGCTATCAGTTGGTGTGAGATAGTAAAGTATAGCATTGAACTCGTCTAGGAGCTCCAAGGTTGAAATCAAGTAGGCTTTGGCGGGTATTTTCCGTTATAAAAATCAAGTGCAGGCCCATGCCTGAATGAGAGTGGTACCGCGGACGGATTTATATCCTTTCGTCTCTTTATTGTTAATAAGGAGGCGGAAGGATTTTTTATTTGTAAAACTTTTGTGCATAATAAGAAAATGACGGAGGCAGTTATGGAAAGAATATATAATCCAAAAGATATTGAACCAAAATGGCAGAAATATTGGGAAGATAATCAAACATTTAAAACAGATGTTTGGGATTTCTCAAAACCTAAATATTATGTATTAGACATGTTCCCATATCCATCAGGGGTAGGTTTACATGCAGGACATCCAGAAGGATATACAGCTACAGATATCATTTCAAGAATGAAAAGAATGCAAGGTTACAATGTATTACACCCAATGGGATATGATTCATTTGGTCTTCCAGCTGAACAATATGCAGTAAGTACAGGAAATCATCCAAATGGTTTCACACAAACAAACATTGGTAACTTCAACAAACAACTTAAAGAACTTGGTTTCGACTATGACTGGTCTAAACAAATCGCTACAAGTGATGCATCATTCTACAAATGGACACAATGGATTTTCAAACAATTATACCTTGATGGTTATGCAAAATACGTGGACATGCCTGTAAACTGGTGTGAAGAATTAGGGACAGTATTATCAAACGACGAAGTAATCGATGGTAAATCTGAAAGAGGTGGCTTCCCTGTTGTTCGTAAAAACATGAAACAATGGGTTATCGACCAAGTAGCATTTGCTGAAAAACTTTTAGAAGGTTTAGATGAAATCGACTGGCCACAATCTACAAAAGATATGCAAAGAAACTGGATTGGTAAATCTGAAGGTGTTGAGGTTGACTTCAAAATCGTTGGTGGTGGAGACTTCTCAATCTTTACAAC
Source organism: uncultured Eubacteriales bacterium (assembly GCA_900556665.1). The sequence goes on along the minus strand of USPX01000060.1, from coordinate 8,182 downwards.
ATGTATTGAAACAATCTACGGTATTACATTCATGGTACTTGCGCCAGACGGAAAACTTGTACAAGAATTAATGCCTAGAATCGAAAACAAAGAAGAAGTACAAGCTTATATCGATGAAACATTAAAGAAAAACGATATGGACCGTACACAACTTAATAAAACAAAATCAGGTTGCCAGTTAAAAGGGATTTATGCAATTAACCCTGTAAATGGTAAAGAAGTACCAGTATTTATCGGAGACTTCGTACTTGCAAGCTATGGTACAGGTGCAGTTATGGCTGTGCCATGTCACGACCAAAGAGACTATGAATATGCGATCTCTCACAACATTCCAATGATCCAAGTTATTGAAGGGGATGTAAGTGAAAAAGCATTTGAAAAAGGTGAATACCTTGGAAAAGGCTGCAAACTTATGAATTCAGAAGAATTTACAGGTATGACAGTAGAAGAAGCTAAAAAAGCGATTACAGATAAAGTAGTAGCAATGGGTATTGCCCGCACACGCGTAAACTACCACTTCAGAGAATGGATCTTCGCAAGACAAAGATACTGGGGTGAACCAGTACCAGTTGTTTATGAAGAAAACGGCAACATTCACGTACTTGATGACGCTGAATTACCATTAGTACTTCCTGAACTTGAAGATTACAAAGGTAAAAATGGTAAAGCGCCACTTGAAAATGCTGAAGAGTGGAAACACTATGATCACAATGGTGTAAAAGGTAAGAGAGAAACTTCTACAATGCCAGGTAGTGCAGGTTCAAGTTGGTACTACTTAAGATACATTGATCCACACAATGAAGATGAGTTTGCAAATCAAGAACTCTTAAAACACTGGATGCCAGTTGATCTTTACATTGGTGGACCAGAGCATGCAGTAGGACACTTAATGTATGCGAGAATCTGGAACAGATACCTTTATGAAAAAGGTTTATCACCAGTTAAAGAACCATTCAAAAAACTTGTTCACCAAGGTATGATTCTCGGTTCAAATGGTATCAAAATGGGTAAACGTTTCCCTGAATTCGTTGTTAACCCAAGTGATATCGTTGATAAATACGGTGCAGATACACTTCGTTTATATGAAATGTTCATGGGTGCTTTAGAAGCTTCTAAACCATGGAGCGATCAAGGTGTAGAAGGTGCTAGAAGATTCATCAACAGAGTATGGAACTTCTTCGCTGATGAAAGCCATATTACAGAAGAAAATGATGGTACACTTACTAAGGTATACCACCAAACAGTTAAAAAAGTTACAAATGACTATGAAACATTAGGTTTCAATACAGCGATCAGTCAACTTATGATTTTCGTAAATACAGCGATGAAAGCTGGCACTTGCCCAAGAGAATACGCTGAAGGATTCATTAAAATGTTATCTTGCGTATGTCCACACATTGGGGAAGAATTATGGGAAATGTACGGTCATAATGAATCTATCGCAACTGCTGAGTGGCCAAAATATGATGAAGCTGCTATGGTAGAAGATACTGTTGAAATCGGTGTACAAGTAAACGGTAAATTAAGAGGTACAGTAGAGCTTGCAGCAGATGAAGAAGAAGAATCAGCTAAAGCAAAAGCAAAACAAGTACCATCAGTTGCAGCCTTTATTGAAGGAAAAACAATTGTAAAAGAAATTTACATCAAAGGTAAAATTATGAACATCGTTGTTCGCTAATTACGAGAGATAATAGATTGAATAGATAAATTAAAACCTCGAACTTAAGGGTGCTTAAGTTCGAGGTTTTTTATTTATTATGTATGTGATATAATTATAAAGAATTTAAAATAAAGAATATTCTAAAAGATAAGAGGAGTGGAGGGGGTTTAAATGAAAGAATCGTTAGAAAGGCGGCATATTCATAAAAGAATAGCTATATTTATGGCATTTATAATGTTGTTTACAATGTTGCCAATGCATACACTGCAAGTATATGCAAAAAGTAATGAAGCTAAAATTCTCATATGGTCAACATATATTTTGCAAACAGAAATAAAGAAGTTATATGCACCCGGTCTAAAAGATTTTATAAGTAAAGATGAAGTAGCCGGTTATGCAGGAGTTGATTCAATTTCTGTAGATTTAAAAGTAGGTACCCAAGATAATCCTCAGCATTTTATGGGTACCGAAGATTTATCACAATATGGCCTAATTATTGTGTTGATGCCATACGAATCATTAACAGATACTGATGTAAGTGCATTAAAAAATTATGTTAATGCTGGTGGGCGAGTTGTATTACAGGGAGAAAGGGATGGTTTTGCGAGATATGAAAATAAAGTATTATTAGATTTTGCAAAACAATTAGGTGTAACGGTTCAAATTACAATTAATGACGACGATATGGGTAATGCCATTATAAATAAAGATTCAGATATAATGGGTGGTAAAGATCTTGTAGGAAATGAACTTGAGTATAGGGCAATTGGAGAGATTACTTATAGTGGAGATGCACAAGTTATTGCCACAACTGTAAACAAAAAATATCCTTTTATTGTAGATTTTCCAGTTCAAAAAGGACGTATAACTGTAATGTCAGATATAAACTGGTGGCATAGAAGGAGCAACATGCTCCATACACCTGCTCAATTACAGTCTGCACAGGAATTATGGGGAAAATTTTTATCAAACTCTGCAAAAAATATGGAAGATGTAGAGAATGGAATTAATCCTAATGTGAAGCATGAACATCATTACAATTATATAAGTCAAGGTAATAAGATTTTGGCATATTGTGATGAAACACAGGGTGCCTCTGAATGTGAATATTATGGAAGAAGTAACGCTATTGCAGTAACCTTATTAGCTAATGATGCAATTTATTCAGGTGAAGCTTATTCAGGTATTACGTTAGAAGGAATAGACACATATAATGCTATTACAAAAAGTAATTTAGAAAAGTCACAGGTAAGTTTCTATCAAGTAGAAACAGAAAGAACCACTACTGGAGGAATAAAACTTGAATCAGCACCAAAAGAAAAAGGACATTACTATGCAGAAATTACAAGTAATGGTGCTAAGGCTGTAGCGGCATTTAGTATTAAGGGATTAGCACATGGTATTACAGTAGAAAATGGGTGGGCAGAAATGGCAGACAGTAAAGCAGAGGAAGATACTATTGTAACAATTAAGGCAAATCCAGCTCCAGAGGGAAAAGTGTTTGATAAGTGGACATCTAAAGATGTAACATTTGCAGATGCAAATAGTGCAGAAACAACATTTAACATGCCTGACAAAGATGTCACAGTAACAGCTAACTATATAGATAAACAATTAATAGAACTAAAAATTGAAAATAAGCCTAATAAACTAAGCTACTATACTGGAGAAAGTTTTGAGCAGGCAGGAATGATTGTAAAAGCTTATTATAATGATGGGACGATAAAAGATGTTACAGCCCAATGTAGTTATTCACCAAAGGGTGGGTTAACTAAAGCGAATCAAGAAATTACAGTGAGCTATACAGAAGCAGAGGTAACAAAAGTTGCCGTGCAATCTATTAGTGTAACTGATAGGCCAATCTTGACGGCCACCTTACATTTTGATAGCCAAGGTGGAAGCCATGTTCAGGATATGGAAGTACCAATTAAAGAGACAGTGAAAATGCCAATAACAACAAGGTCAGCTTATAAGTTTGAAGGATGGTATACTGAGCCACAAGGAAAAGGAACATTATATACAGACTCTACAAGCATTACAACATCTACTTGTTTATATGCAAAGTGGTGTAAAGAAATAAAAGAAACAAGCCCAAGTACATCTTCTAGCTCATCATCTCATTCTACGCAAAATACCACAGCTCAAAATTCATCAATAGTTATCATTGATAAAAAGCGCTATAACATTGGCAATCAAAAAGTTTCAGGAGAAGAAACTATTTTTACAGTAGATCAATTTGAGTTTACTGCTAAGATTAAAGAGGCACCTAGCGGTTCAGAAGTTATAATGCCAATTACGGCTACAACGAATATCGTTAAAGCACAGCTTAATTTACAGAATGTCAAAGATATGGCAGATAAGTTTATTTTACTTAAAATAGAAAATCAAAAAGCAGTTTATACAGTGCCAACAAGTGCCATAGATGTAGCTAAGGTATCTAAAGCATTAGGACAAGATAGTTTAAAAGATATTCAAGTAGAGATGATTTTTGAGAAAACAACTCAGGAAACAATAGACCAGCTTGAGAAACATATTAAAGATCAATATACGATGATAAATGTGCCAATGACATTTGAAATACAAGCTATGGTAAATGGTAAAGCAATAAAGCTTGATACATTTAATACATATGTTGCAAGAAATACAGAAGTAACTGCTAAAGAAGCTGAAGGCATTACAACAGCAGTGATTATTGGAAAAGATGGTAGAATGTATCACATACCTACTAATGTTTATCAAGAAGATAATAAGTATTTTGTACAGGTGAATAGTCTAGTAGGTGAAAATTATATTCTCATTGAAAATAAAGTAAATTATAGTGATGCAGCAGGAAAATGGTATGAAGAAGTAGCAAATGAATTAGGTAGCCGAATGATTACAAAGTGCTTGGAAGAAGGCAATGCTATTCAAGGGGACAAGGCTATTACAAGAGCAGAATTTGCAGCACTTTTAGTAAATGCTTTAGGTTTACCACAAGCACCTGAAGGCGCAGATTGCTTCAAGGATGTAGCAAAAAGTTCAAGTTATTTGGGAGAAATTGGAGCAGCTTATCAATATAAGATTATAAAAGGAATATCAGAGGATCAGTTTGCACCAAATAAAACAATTACAAGAGAAGAAGCTATGGCTATGATGCAAAGAGCAGCAAAGGTAGCACAACTCAAAGGTGAAAAAGGTCAATTAGAAGCATTTGAAGATTATAGCAAAGTAAGTGAATGGGCTAAGGATGCAGTGGCATTTAACATAGGAAGTGACTTAATTATCGGTTCAAATAATAAGCTTCGTCCACAAAGTACAATTACAAGAGCAGAAAGTATGACAGTCGTGCTTCGTATGCTTCAAAAAGCTGATTTAATTGATATAAGAGTAGAAGTATAATATGAGAATAAAAAGGTATAAGCCTAGTACGGGGCTTATACCTTTTTTATTACATATAGATAAAGTGATTTTAAATATTGTAAAAAGATAAAATAACCCATGACAATAATATAATGTAGGAATATAAGAAGAAAGTGAAACCTTTCTCCTAGATAGAGGTACTAATATATAACTCATGAGTAAAAAGTAGTAGGGGAGCGATTAAAGGTGAAGGAAATAGCATGTGAAGTGATTAGGGATTTATGTCCTTTGTATGAAAAAGAAGAAGTCTCTGAAGTGACTAAAAAGGTAATTGAAGCTCATGTAGAAGGCTGTGAGTCATGTAAAATATATTATGCGCAGGCTAAAACTGAGAATGAACAAAAAAAGAAGATGCAGGAAGCTTGTTATGTAAAAGCTGCTTCTAAGTTAAGGGTAAGAAAGCGATTTTTTTTGCTAAAAGGCTTAGCCATATTCTCCATACTTTTAATTACCTTTAATAGTTTTTTTCAGATAACGAAAATGGTATCAACGTCAATGAAGCCTGTTATCAATGTAGGAGATATGTGTGTCATTAATAAGAAGGCATATGCATTTGCAAATCCTCAGAAAGATGATGTGATTTATTATAACAATCCACAATATATGTATAATGCCATAGGTAGAATTATTGGTTGTCCAGGAGATCATATTGTGATTAAAGAGGGGAAACTTTATGTGAATGATGAGCTTTATGAACGTTATAGCCAGCAAGAGGTATTATTACGAGATTTAGGTTCAGGAGAAGAAAAAGAGAAGTTAAATACGGTACTTGATGAAAATGAATATTTTATTATGGGAGATTATGTAGAGAGTGCTTGTGATAGTCGGCATTATGGGCCTTTTAAAAGAACTAATATAAAAGGTAAAGTTATTTTATTAGAGGAACAAAGCGTCATGCAGCCGGAAATAGCCGAGCTAGAAAGTAGGTAGCAAGATGATGAAGTCAGCTTTTGAAAATCTCTATGAAACGTATTATTGTAAAGTTTACCGGTATCTTTTAAAACTAGTTGGTTATGAGGAAAATATAGTTTGGTACTAATGGCCTATTATTTTGATGAACTGCCCATTAAGCTCATAAGTGAACAATTACATATCAAAGAAGGTGCTGCGAAAACCCTACTTTTTAGGGGGAGAAATAAGTTAAAGAAACAGCTTGAGAAGCAAAAAATCGTAAAAAACTAATAAGAAAACAGTCTTTTGTGATAGTAGTCAATTACTGGGGATTAAATGGATACCAATAAACATAGTAAATTTGCACATACTATGAATAAAATGACAGATAGGAGCGTAAAACATATGGAAATACATGTCCCAGAGTTATCTGTCGTTGCTATCATAGGTGACGATTTAAGTAATCAAGCATTATTTGCTAAAAAGTATTTTAGGAAGGAAGAAGTCTTTAGCATAGCAGAGGAAAAGAAGGTGGGAAGAAGACTTAAGTTGGGGCAGTTAGCGGCAATTTATATATCTTTTACAGATGAGCAGGAAAGTAAACAGATTATCACGCTTGGTAAAAAGTATCATGTAACACCTATAGGCATTTTGGTCACAAAGGAAAGTACAAATGAAAGCAAAGAAGTGTTACAAAGGGTGGAAAAACTAAATAAAATGGGCTTTAAGCAAGTGTATAAAGTCAATATGCCGTCTGAGTTAGATAAAGTTACTGTGAAACGGGTTAAACTAAGTAATAACAAAAGAGATTTAAAGGGGCCTTTTGACCTTATTGGAGACGTACATGGGTGTTATGATGAACTTTGTGAGTTATTAGAAAAACTAGGTTATGAAGTGGATGCTGCAAACTATAAGGTAACTAACAAATCAGGGAGAACAGTTGTGTTTTGCGGGGACCTTGTAGATAGAGGTCCTAAAATAGTAGAAGTATTAAAGCTTGTAATGCATATGGTGGCAGCGGGAACAGCATATACTGTTATGGGTAATCATGATAGCAAATTGCAACGTAAATTACATGGTGCTAATGTCAAAGTGATTCATGGATTAGAGGCAACCCTAAAGCAGCTTGAGAAGGAGCCTGAGGAATTTATAAAGAAGTTAAGCGCTTTTTTAGATGGCTTAGTAAGTCATTATGTATTTGATGAAGGCAAATTGGTGGTGGCACATGCGGGGCTCAAAGAACATCTTCATGGTAGAGAGTCCAAGGCTATAAAAGATTTGGCAATGTTTGGAGAGACAACTGGTAAGTTTGATGAACATGGATTTCCTATAAGATTAGATTGGAGTGAGCATTATAAAGGAAAAGCGTTAGTAGTTTATGGTCATACTCCAAGATTAAATCCTAGAATGAATAACTATACCATTAATATTGATACAGGTTGTGTGTATGGTGGGAAATTAACAGCTTTTAGATATCCTGAACAAGAGATTGTAGATGTGAAGGCAAGGGCAACTTATTATGAATCTACAAAGCCTATTGTATAGGGGAATTTATTGAATTTTATAGGTGTTGTACTTTAAGAATAAGGTACGATATTAAAAAAGGCTCCGATATACTGTAGTTACCCCCAATAGTTAGACTTAAAATCTAACTATTGGGGGGCGGTACATACTTAAAATTGGGGTCTTTATATAAAGTAAGTATGGGGTATCCATTATTGAGATGATAAAATATATACTTTAAAAGAACAGTATTTTTGGGTATACTAAAATCATAAGATAGTTTTGCTATAAAGGAGACTCTAATGGGAGCAAAAGAATATAATAAAAGAAAAAAACAAAAGACATTACAAGAGCTTAATTTAGAGGATGACTTCTTATTTGCAAAGGTAATGAGTGATAAGAATATCTGTAAAAAGGTGATTGAAAAAATCCTAGATATTCAAATTAAAGAGATTAAAATGCCTGAAGAACAAAAGGTTATAGATATATTATTAGATAGTAAAGCAGTTAGATTTTCTTAACTATATAGTTCAGTCTACAGATGAAGTGGCAGAAAGTTCAAGAAGTAACTTAGTAAAGGCAATTAACCAAAAAGTAAACAATGTAAAACATGATAAAACGATGGAGGTGGAATATATGACACTTTTTGAAAGAGATAGAATCAACTTTGAAGAAGGGAGAGAAGAAGGGAGAGAAGAAGGGAGAGCAGAAGGGAGAGCAGAAGGGAAA
>USPX01000059.1 GCA_900556665.1 uncultured Eubacteriales bacterium | reverse complement strand
CAAGAAGCAAAAATAGAAACTTGTAAATTAAATATAGAAGTACTCCAGGCAAGTCAGAGTAATGAGCAGATCGAACAAGCAAAAATCGCTAAAGAAAAGTATGTAAAAAATATAGAAGAAGCAACCTTAATAGCAGATGCTAGTGGCATAGTATTAGAAGTACCATTTAAGAATGGAGAAGTAGTTAATGCGGGCGTACCAGTTGTATGTGTCAAAGGGGAAAAAGAAGTAATCTATATAGGGGTCAGTGTAGAAGATTATCATAAGATTGCATTAGGGGATAAAGTCATTATTAATGATAAAACATCAGGAAAAATTAGTATGATTGCAGCATATCCTGATGAAACGACGAAAACATATGAAGTAGAAATTACACCAAGTCAAGATGAAGCATCTGAAGGTAGTTCATCTTTTGTAATGGGGGACATTGTAGACGTAGAAATTGTTCAAAAAGAAAATGAAGGGTATTTTATTCCTATAAAAAGTATTTTTAATATAGAAGGTTTAGATTATGTGTATATAGTAGATGGGGAAAATAAGATTAAGCGTATACAAATAAAAATGGGTGAAATAAAAGGTGAAGAAGTAGAAGTACAAGGCTTATCAGCAAACGATATTGTTGTCACAGAAGGAATGAAAAATCTTAAAGAAAATGAAGTTGTGACAGTTAAAGAAAGTGAGGCGTAAGCCATGAAAAAGGGGATTATAGAATTTTGTTTAGAAAAGAAATTGCTTGTTGTAATACTTATTATAACATGTATGGGGGCAGGGATATTTTGCTACTTTGATATACCGAAACAAAACTTTCCAGAGGTTTCTGTACCAATGGCAATTATTCGTGTCGTCTATCCGGGAGCATCAGCAACGGATATGGAAGAACTTGTAACGGATAAAATAGAAGACGTTGTACTAGAATTGGACGGATTTGATAATTGTAAATCACAGACCTTTAATAGTGTGGCGGTTATAACGGTTGCCTTAGATATGAATCTTAAGAAAGAAGTAACGGATGAAAGCTTTGATGTATTAAGGCGAAAGTTAGATGATTTAAAGCCGCAGTTACCAGAAGGTGTAACATCCATAACGGTAGATACAGATATTATGGATACAACGGGACTGATGCTAGCTATGACTGGAGAAGACGTAAGTAGTGATGAAATGGCACAAAGAGCTGAAGAGTTACGTGATCAGCTTAGAGTATTAGATGGGGTACAACGTGTAGAAGTCATGGGCAAAAGGGAGTCACAACTTACTGTTAAGATTGATACAAAGAAATTAAATGATTTAAATTTATCTTTTGCAGAACTGATTCAAATCATTAATTATCAAAACAGTATGTTACCAGCAGGAGAGATTATAGTAGAGGGCAGTAAATTAACAGTTGATACATCAGGGAAAATGGCAGATATAGATGAGTTAAAGAAGATGATTATTGGAACTTCTAAAGATGGGAATATTATTACACTAGAAAACATAGGGGATGTATATTATGAAGTGCCTAAAGATACAAGTAAATATACGTATAATGGTGAGGAAGCAACATTAATTGCGCTCTATTTTCAGCAGGGGCGTAATGTATTAAAGTTAGGTGAGCGTGTTACGGAAACAGTACAAAAATATGAAGAGACTTTACCTTCACATATTCATTTACATAAAGTTTACTTTCAACCCGAAGTGATACAAAAGTCAATTGATGATTTTATTATTAATTTAATAGAAGCTATAGTTATTGTTATTATTATAGTTATGGTAGGGATGAATTTCAGAAATGGTCTTGTGGTATCTTTTACGATTCCACTTTCAATAGCCATTACTTTTATTGTAATGAAACTTGCAGGCATAGAAATTCAATTTATTTCGTTAGCAGCACTTATTGTGGCATTAGGCATGTTAGTAGATAATGCCATAGTTGTAAGTGATGCCATACAAGTAAGGTTAGACCAGGGAGAAGAAAGAAAAAGTGCTTGCATCTCAGGAGCAAAAGAAGTTGCAATGCCGGTGTTTGCATCTATGCTGACTACTGTTGTAGCTTTCCTTTCACTTTTAAATTTAAAAGGTTCTCATAAGCAGCTTACGATTAGTTTGCCTATTGTAATCATTGTAAGTTTAGTGGCATCTTATGTTGTTTCGATGTTTGTAACCCCGCTTATGTGCTCAGTTATTTTAAAGCCTTGTAAAAAGAAAAAAGAGAAAGAAGGCTTAGTAAAAAGGGCTTATAATAAAATGATTAATTTATTTTTTAAACATAAAGTATTCATGGTGATTGTAGCAGTAGTTTTCATTGCAATAGGTGGACTTACATTTAAAAATATTGAATTACAGCTCTTGCCTAAGGCTTATAAAGATGTAGTCACCTTGCAATTAACTGCAGATGATGATAATAACTTAGAAAAAACAGAGCAGATTGTAAAGGATATTGATGATATTTTAAAGCAGCAACCAGAAGTAGAATATTATTTTGATGGTATAGGCATAGGCTTGCCTAAATATGATTTCTCTATTATTGCACAGCCAGAACTTAAAAGTTTGGGGGATATTTTTGTAAGAATTGATTTAAAAGATTCTAAGCGATTTAAATATACTTATCAAATGGTAGAGTATTTACAAAGAGAAATGGATGAGAAAATAGTAGGTGGGCATGTCATTGTAGATGAATTAAGTATTATATCACCAGGCTGTGTGCCTGTAGAAGCTAAGCTATATTCCAATGATTTAGAAGCTTTAAATACGGCAGCAGATCAGGTGGTGGAGGTATTACAAAATATAGAAGGCACCAAAAATATAACAAGTGATAAAAAGTTATCAACTTATAATTACTACATTAATATGGATATGAATAAGCTTAGTGCATTAGGACTAACTAAAGCACAAGTACAAAATGAACTCAATATTGCCTTAAAAGGTAGAAAGGCATCTGTGCTTAGAAGAAATGGAAAAGAATATGGGATTACATTAGAAGGCGACTTAGAGAGTTTGGAATTACTTTCTAATTTTAAGGTTAAATCAAGCATTACACAAAAGAAATATGCCCTTAAACAATTTGCTACAATAGAAACCGTATCTAAGCTGAATTCAATTGTAAGAGTTAATGGAAAAAGAGGTATTGTAGTGGGTTGTTACACAGATTCTAAAAATACTTCCATTAGTGTACAGACACAATTAGAAAATAAACTTAAGGAAATTAAATTACCAGAAGGTGTCACAGTAGAAATGTCTGGTGAAAAGAAAACATTTGGGGATGTTATAGACTCAGTTGTAGTAGCAGGAATTATTTCTTTGGCATGTATTATTTTAATATTAGTAGCACAGTTTAATTCTTTAACGCAATCATTAATCGTATTTATTTCATTACCTTTTGGTGTAATGGGCGGTGTTATTTTCTTATTAATTTGCGGGCAGAAATTAACGCTATTTGCAGTACTAGGAATTATAAGTTTACTAGGCATTGTAGTTAATAATGCTATAGTGCTTGTGGACTTTATTAATACAGAAAGAAAAAAGGATATTAGTCTAGATGAGGCGTGCAAGTTAGCCTCAGCAAAAAGATTTAGACCGATTATGCTAAGTACAATTACGACAACACTTGGGTTAATACCACTTGCAGTTTCAACAAATATGTTATTTAAACCATTAGCAATCCTTGTTATGTTTGGACTTTTGGTTTCCACAGTATTTACATTAATTTTAGTACCTATAGCTTATAGTGCATGGATGAGGGAGTAGTTAGATAATTTATGTGTAGGATAAAAAGAAAAATAACCTCTTATTTTAGAAATAAGAGGTTATTTTTTGAGGCTTTAATATAAAATCTTATGCTATAAGATCTTATATTGAAGTTTTTAGCGCATGAATTTCTTCCAATCCCCATGAGGGATATAACGCCCTTTGTTTTTCACATACGCTTCATTAATGTATAAATATACCCAGCACATTTCAGTGGTACCATCTTCTAAAATGATGGGTCTTTTTTCACGGACATAAAGATCAATACTTGGATTGCCTGTGTAGCCCTCTAATAAGTCAATACTTTTGAGATGTTTACTATGAGATAAATTGCAGATTTCCCCATAAACTGTACCTGTTCCAGATACAATGGCTGGATAACCTGCCGGTAAGTGATATAAATCATATCCTTCTAATTTACCTTGTCCAATCGGTCCACGTAAACGATGTTTAAAGACCTTATCATGATTCCAAAAGTCTTGTCTTAAAGAACCATACACAAATATTTTTTCCATAGTAGTTCCTCTTTTCTGTCGTAAGTTTGAGTATAGTTATAATTTAATTAGCAGATTGCACCTGCAGCAATGTGAATATCTTCTTTATGTGTTGCAGCAGCTTCAATACAAAGTGCAAGGCCTCTTGTAATATCCGCAGCAGCCATAGAAGGTTGATTTGGTTTAGATGTTACTTGAGCAGGAACATATGGCACATGAATGAATCCGCCACGCATATTAGGAAACTCAGTATGAATCATATGAAGTACGCCATACATTACGTGATTACATACGAAAGTTCCAGCTGTGTTTGATACAGAAGCTGGGATACCTGCTTTAACCATAGCTTGAGTCATGGCTTTGATTGGTAAGTTAGTAAAGTAAGCAGCTGGGCCATCAGCAGCCACAGCTACATCAATTGGTTCATTGCCCTCATTATCTTTGATACGTGCGTCATCTACGTTGATTGCGATACGTTCAGGTGTGATTCCAAAACGTCCTCCAGCTTGTCCAACACTGATGACTACATCTGGTTTATGAGTTTCTACAGCTTTACGGATAACTTCAAGACTTTTTCCGAAAACAGTAGGAATTTCTAATTTGATAACTTCTGTATCACCGATGTGATCTGGAAGTGCCATAACAGCTTCTAAAGCTGGATTCACACTTTCTCCACCAAATGGATCAAAACCTGTAATTAAAACTTTCATTTTATAAGTCTCCTTTAATAAGTAATATGTTGTCTCATTTTAAATAAAAGGGCTGTTAACAATGAAGTTAAACAGCCACAATTATAATTTTTAATGTGCAGATAATTATTTTATGTCCGTAATTAGAAACCTAAAATATACATAAGTGCAATATGAACAATTAATAATGGAATCGCTACAAATGCTTGGTGTTTAATAACGGCATTTTTGTTTTTAATGTTAAGTAATGCTACTGGAAGCATGTTGAAGTTAGCAGCCATTGGTGTAAGAAGTGTTCCACAGTAACCAGCTGTAAGTGCAAGAGTTGCACAAATTACAACACTTCCACCTTGCATGAATACGAATGGAACCCCAATTCCAACTGTGATAACAGAGAATGCAGCAAAGGCATTACCCATGATCATTGTAAATAGTGCCATACCTACGCAGTAAGCAGTTACACCAATTAAGATATTTCCTTGTGGAATAAAGTTAGAGATATTATTTGAAATAACATCACCAACACCAGCAGCTGTAAACACTGTACCAAGAGCAGCTAAAAGCTGTGGTAAAATGGCTGTTACACCTACCGCTTGGAGCATACGGTTACCATCATCAGCTACAGTTTTTACATTAGCTTTAGTAATCACTAATGTAAGAATAAGTGTGATGAAAGCAGCAAGACCGATAGCTACTGTACCGCTAAATGTTGTAAATTTAGCAATAAGAATTACTAAAGCAGCAATAGTAAGGGATGGGATAAATACTTTGTTACCAAGAAGGTTAGCTTTTTCGGCTGAAAAGCTAGCTTGTGGCATATTTACTTTACCCATTTTAACTTGTTTAGTAGCTGTTAAAATCCCAATTACAACAAGTAAAAGTCCTACTAAGGCACCTGGTAATAAAGAACCAAAAGTAAAGATTGTTCCGAGAATCCCCCAGAAAAGAGTTGTCCCAAGACGTGTTGGGTTAGATTTATCTATAAATGTATTGAAGGTTACTAAATACATTAATAAACCAACACACACATAGAAGATTTCAAGTAAAGTTGCATTATTCATTATTTAGTACCTCCTTTCGCAGCATGACGCTTAGCGATTTTCTTATCAATTCTTGTATTTTGGATGAAAGCGAAGATAAGTGCAATTACGGCAACTGGAATTGCAGCCTTAGCTACAGCTAATGCATCCACAGCATATCCAAGCTCTTCAAGTGTCCCTACAATGAGGAGAACCCCTGAGTTAGCTACGAAGATATTTTGAGCGAAGAAGTTACCAATGTTATCTGAAGCAGCAGCCATTGCTTTGATTTCTTCTTCTGATTCTTCATCTAATTCACCATATTGACTTGTAGCAGCTCCTTGTGCCATTGGTTCAATAAGTGGTCTTACGAATTCAGCTTGACCAAGTTTTACCCCTGCTGAAATAGCAAGTTCACGAATTAAGATGTATAAAGTTGCGATACGTCCAGCAGACATACCTTTGATTTTTTGAATTAAATATGTAGCACGTTCTTTAAGTCCATATCTCTCACAAAGACCAATGATAGGTAAGAGGAGTAAGAACATTGCCATTGAACGTTGAGTAATAAATGTACTACCAAGTGTATCTAGAATTTCTACGATATTCATGCCACCAAGTAAACCTGTAATTAAACCAGCCGCAAGTACAACTGCGATTGTGTCTAATTTAAGGATAAACCCGACAACAATAACTAAAATACCTAAAAGTTGCATAGAATACCTCCTTTGTTTTTTATGTTAATTAATAGTATTATATACAAAAGAAGGGGATAAATCTATAAAAATGCAAAAATACGTTTTGGATTTCTAAAGTAAAGTGTTGGAAAATGAAAATAATACTAGAAAAATGAATGATATATAAGGGTTTAAAAATTGCATAGTTGTAGAAAAAGAGATTGTTTATAGTAGGGAAAGATAAATAATATGAAATTATAAATTGTATAAGTTGCAAATTAACAAAAGAATGCTATAAATTTTATGCATTCACAACAAAAAAGAGCTAAGAATACATTATGAATAAATTTGAATAATTATACAAAAAAGAGCGCGATTTAATAAATGGATTGCATAAGATATACTTTATATAGAAGAATTAAGGAATAAAGTTGACCTGAAAAAAATATAAAAAAGTTGTTGACATATATATACAGCTCATGATATATTATGTGAGTCGGCAAGACAACAACTGATGGTGGGTATAGCTCAGTTGGTAGTAGCACTGGATTGTGGTTCCAGGTGTCGTGGGTTCGAGCCCCATTACCCACCCTGTTATGAATATCATAACAATTTAGAACGTAGGGTTATCGCCAAGCGGTAAGGCACAGGATTTTGATTCCTGCATTCCAAGGTTCGAATCCTTGTAGCCCTGTTAATTAGTTTAGACTAATTATAATTGAATAAGCAGAGATGGTCGAGTTGGTTTAAGGCACCGGTCTTGAAAACCGGCGAAGGTAACACTTCCCTGGGTTCGAATCCCAGTCTCTGCGTTAGTTAATGAAGAGGTCATTCAAATGAATGACCTCTTTTTCGTTTATATAATATTTTAAAGCAAAGATAGTTATCCTAATATTTCATTATAAACAAAGGTTAAACTATAGTTACTCAGGTGACAGAGATAGAGATGATAGTTTAGGGCAAAATAGTATACTTTTTAGGTAGATAAATTGACAAATAGTTTTGATATTTTATAATTGTCTTAAAGGGGAAATAACTGTTAAGGAGAGATAACATGAAATTAGCTAAGAAGCTTTTAATTGGAACATTAGTAATCAGTATGGTGGCTTTAGGTGGTTGTGGTAAGAAAGAGGAAGCACCAGCTGAAACACCAGCAGCAGAAACAGTGAAGCCATCTGAGTCACCAGAGGTCACACCATCAGAGAGCCCAGAAACGAAAGAAGAAGTTAAAGAATACAAAGCAGAAGTAAAAGATGAGACAGAAACTACAGAACAAACTGAAACTGAACAAGAGGTTTCAGATAGTAATGAGAATCCTATCGATAAAGCAGAATATGCAAACTTAAAAGAAATAGAAGGAAAAAGTTATCGTACTAGAATTCCAGAAGGCTGGGAAGAAGGTGGAAATACACCTATAGATCCAAGTGTCGCAGCTTATAACATTATTAGTAATAGTAAATTAAAATCAGAAATCATTATTACAGAACAAGCCCTAGACGGAGCAGATACTATTGATATGGCTGCATATATGAAAGACCATAAACAAATGTATAATGAACAAAGTGAATCAACAGGGGTATACGTACAAACTGCTGGTGCTAAAGAATTAGACGCAGTAAAAGTTGGATTTATGAAATGTGATATTAAGATTACTGAACAAATGGTTAAAAACGCTATTACAGTAGGTACTGTAACACAAGAAGAGGTAGATGCAGCAGGGGGAATGAAAGCATATATTGATAAACAAAATACAACTCAACTTCAAATTTATGTACCAAATAAAAACTGTATGATTACAATTTCAACTAAACTCGAAGGGGATAATGCAGAGGAAATTGAAAAAGCTGCTTATGATTTAGCAAACATTATGTATTTAAAATAATAACTTATTAATAGAGAGTATTATACATAGATAAAAAAGTCATTCATGATGTAAATTATTCTAAAAACGAATAATTTCAGCATGGATGACTTTTTTTATGGAAATAGATATAAATGAATAAGATTAAACTTATGTATCAAAATAACATAGGAAACAGTAAGATTAAGAAATAAGTAACTAAAGAAGTGGAGTTATTGCATGAAAAGTAGTATGTTAAGGAAGTGGCTATTGTTTGGGATAGGAATAGGTATATTAACTTTCGGGAGTAGAATGTTACTATTAGCTGATATTGGTATAGGGGGAATCGATTCGGTAGTAGTTGGACTGGCTAAAATCTTTGGAGGAAGTTTTGGATTATGGATAGATATTGTAAGCATTACACTTATTATAATAGGAGCAATGCTTAGAAAACGTTTACCGCAGTGGCAACCTATCGTTACATCTTTATTATTAGGATTAGCGTATGATGTATGGGGGATTATTTTATTTAATAAATTAATATTACCACAAAATGAATTTATACAGGGGTTAGCCTTCTTGGCAGGAATACTTATTGCACCACTAGGTTCAGCAGTATATTTATCAGCACATCTATCGACAAGTTGTGTAGATTACTTAATGTTAGCTATTCATGAAAGATTTCATCTATCTATAGGCATAAGTAGAAATTTAATAGAAGCAGTCTTTGTAATAACTGGATATATAGTAGGAGGACCAATAGGGTTAGGGACTATAATGATTATGTTACTATATGGAGTAATATTACAAAACTACTATAAAGTAATAGAGAAACTATTAAAAAGAAATAGGAAGGTAATGCATAAAATTAAAAATAAGAGGAAACATATCTAATGTAGAGGTGGATACACTATAAATTTCTATTATTAACTGGATAAGAAGAATTTAATCTAATAGCATAATAGAAAGTTGTTAACAGGAAAGGTTAAAAAGTGGATAAATTATACCTAATTTATGCACAAAATGTGGATAAAACGGTTGATAACTTGTGAGTAAAAAATAACCTTAAAAATAGCAAAAAAAAGTTAAAAAAACTGTTGACGAATAGATATTCATAGTGTAATATTATACAAGTCAGCGGCGGTAAGCACTGACAAATAAAACAAATGAACTTTGAAAACAAAATAGTAATCATATAAACCAGTCGATTCATT
>USPX01000058.1 GCA_900556665.1 uncultured Eubacteriales bacterium | reverse complement strand
GAATTAATTTAATATCTAAAAGTCCTGACTCTGCAATCATCTTTTGATTGTAATTACCTTCTTTTTGTCTTTCTTCATAACTTATTGCAGTATTTTCTTCTTTAAATAAAAGATAAATCATAAATAAGTGCATAAAGTCTAATTGTTCTAATGTAATCCCACCTTTAGCAAATGGATTTTCATCTACACTTCTTACTTCAATATATTGAATACCCTCTTTATTAATAGACTCTAATAAATTGCCATTGTCTTTTGCTTTAGGACGAATTTGACTATAGAGCTCTTTATAGTTTTGAAGATGCCCATCAGCTACAAATTCATTTAAACTCTTTGTATAAGTTTCAACACTTGTATAGTTAGGATATAAATCTAAAGCATTTTTATAGCCACTTGTGCCTAAACGATAAGACATAGCCCCTTCATGACTATATGCACCTTCTCCGACTTTTTGGAGATTTTTCATATGGTCTTGTACATAAGACTCATGCATAACAGGTGTTGCTGCTATTAAATACACCATAAGCCATCTGTATTCTAAGTAATTTCTAACAACCTTTAAATACACTTCATCTTTAAAAAGTTGATACGACTGGTTTTGACCCATATTTTCATGTAACTTTTTAATAAATTCTTCTTCAAAAGAAAAATTAAAATGAATACCTGAAATAAGTTGTTTTTTACCACCATACTTTTTAAAAAGCTCTTCGCGATATATTCTTGCTATTTTACAAGGCTCACAGTCTTCATATTCTGCAATTGGAATCTTTTCATCTTCTGGAATATCGCAAGGCATAGATTGTGGCCATAAATATTCATCTCCCACATTTAATGCCACAATATCATAAAGGGCATTTACAAAATCATATGTGGCCTTTGTACTATTAAATATAGGCGTAATGACTTCTATCTGACTTTCTGAAAAATCTGTTGTGATATATGGATTTTTAAGTTTACTTCCAAAAATGGCAGGATGCAGTGTAGTTGCAAGTTTCCCTAACTTTGTTGTACGTAGCGTTTCTCTCTCAAGACCAAAATTTCCTGCTAAAATTTCCTCTGGAGTAAATAACTCTTTTATTCTCTCTAACATTTTATACTCCTTTTTCATAAGGTGATTTCTATCTTTTCACCTTATGTCCTCTCTAATTAATATATTACTTAATCATAATCTTCTTTTTAATATGTTTTCTTATCCCTTTAACTTATAAACTAACAATTACTTTTAAATTATAACAATCTACTTGTTAGTATACAGTATTTGTCATGAAAGCAAAATTATAATTTTACTGATAAATATTTTTCTTTATAAAAAGTGGAACCTTTTTATAAAAGTACTCGTCTTATATGATAACAATTAGATTTAAAGGAGTTATTTATGAGAAAACAATTTACATATTTTATGGCCGTACTAGCTCTTAGTACAACACTTATTGGATGTGGTGCCAAAGATACTACACCAACTACACCTGAAACTTCAGTAGAAAATACAGAAACTACACCAGAAGAAACTACTGAAACAGAAATTACTGAAGAACAAGTTGATGCTGAACAAGCTGATACTGAACAAAAAGAAGAAGTAAAAGAAGAGGAAAAAGCACCTGAAAGTGCTGAAACTACACAAAAAGAAGAAGTTAAAGAAGATACTCAAAAAGTAGAAAGCAAACCTGCTACATCTACTAAACCAGAAACTTCAGCTAAACCACAAGCTTCTACAAAGCCAGAGGCTACAACTAAACCACAAGCTTCTGCTAAACCACAAGCTTCTACTAAACCTCAGGCTCAAACTAAGCCTCAAGCTTCTGCTAAACCTGAAAACACAACTAAGCCAGAAGCTTCTACTAAACCTGAAAATACAACTAAACCAGAAGCTTCTACTAAACCTGAAGTAACTTCTCTTACAGCAGAAGAAGTTTACACTAAAGTTGTAGCTGGTGTAGATCTCCCAGCTACAATGGATTTAGATAGTGAACTTATTAATGATATGTATGGTATTGATACAAGTATGCTTAAAAGCTATAAAGTTGTTGCACCAATGATGAGTGCACATATTACTGAAATTGCTGTATTTGAAGTAAAAGACGCTGCTGATATTGAAAAAGTCAAAGCGGGTATTACTAAAAGAGGTGGAGACATTGACCCACGTCACCTTTACCCATCACTTCAAGAAGCTTACGAAAACCGCCAAACAGTTGTAAAAGGTAACTATGTATTCTTTGCAATGGATAATAATATCGATGCACTTGTAGCTAACTTTAATGATGCAGTAAAATAGGAGAACACAATGGTATTTAGTAGTTTATTATTCTTATTTATATTTTTACCATTATTTTTAATAACCTACTTTATTGTTCCTAAAAAATTACGTAACTTTATTTTATTTATGGCTAGCCTCATCTTTTATGCATGGGGCGAGCCTATTTATGTATTTATTATGATTTTTTCTACTGTACTTGATTATACCTGTGGTAGATTAATTGATTATTTTAGGAACCATAAGGTTATTCCAAAGCTTGTCCTTTTCATTTCCATTGCAACTAATTTAGGTATGCTTGGCTTCTTTAAATATGCTGATTTTATGATAGGTAATGTAAACCATTTATTATCTGAGCCTATAGAACTTTTACATATTGCTTTACCTATTGGTATCTCTTTTTACACTTTCCAAACTATGTCTTATACTATTGATTTATATCGTGGCAAAATTGGTGTACAAAAAAATATCATTTCCTTTGGTGCTTATGTAGCTATGTTTCCACAGCTTATTGCAGGGCCTATTGTTACCTATAATAAAGTTGAAAAGGAGCTTAATGAGCGTACTACAAACTTAGATTCTTTTGGAGAAGGCAGCATACGCTTTATAGAAGGTCTTGGTAAAAAGGTACTTCTGGCCAATAATATTGGACGTTTATGGGATAGTGTTTCAAACACAAATGTTCATGAGCTTACTGTTCTTGGTAGCTGGCTTGGCATTATTGCCTTTGCACTACAACTTTACTTTGACTTTAGCGGTTACTCAGATATGGCTATAGGCCTTGGTAAAATGCTTGGCTTTAATTTCCCTGAGAACTTTAACTACCCTTATATTGCGACAAACGTTTCTGAGTTCTGGAGACGTTGGCATATGACTTTAGGTGGCTGGTTTAGAGAATATGTTTACATTCCTTTAGGTGGGAATCGTGTGAGTAAAAAACGCTTATTCTTTAATCTACTTGTGGTATGGTTCTTAACAGGCTTTTGGCACGGTGCTGGTTGGAACTTCATTGTATGGGGACTCTTCTTTGCTGTACTTATTATATTAGAAAGAAGCTTTTTACTAGACTTATTAAATAAATTGCCAAAGGCACTTAGTCATATTTATCTTCTTTTAATGATATTAGTAAGCTGGGTATTTTTCTCACATGATAGGTTATCAGAGGGACTTGCTTATTTAAAGGTTATGTTTAACTTAGCGGGTACGCCTTTCTCAGATCAAATAACACTTTATAACCTTACAAATTATAGTGTTATTTTAGGTATTGGCATTTTATTTGCCGTGCCACTTATGAATAAGCTTAAACAAAAATCACCTGACTTTGTACTCTACCTCTTCTATGTAGGCACTTTAGTAATTAGTACAGCTTACCTTGTGGATTCAACATTTAATCCATTCTTATACTTTAGATTTTAGGAGACTTTTTATGAAATTAAAAATAGCTATGGGCGTTACATTAGTCGCTTATGTATTTGGCTTTTTTGCACTTCAAATCTTTGCTAAAGATAAAGCTATTTCAGAGCTTGAAAACCGTGATCTAGCCAGTATGCCTACTTTCACAAAGAAAACTTTCTTAGATGGTTCATTTGGAAAAGACTTTGAAACTTACATTGCAGACCAGTTTCCACTACGCAATAACTTTATAAGTGTTAAAGCTTACACAGAACTTGCCTTAAGAAAAAAAGATAATAATGGGGTTTTCATTGGACGTGATGGCCATCTTATGCAAAATTTCACAGATGAAAACTTTGACCAGCTTGATAAAAACGCTCAATATATAAACACATTTGCTGAAAACTTCAATGTGTATACGTTAATCTCACCTACAGCTACAAAGATTCTAAGCTACAAATTACCAAAGTATGCAACCCCTTGTGACGAAGGTGATTCTATTCATAGATTTTATGGACAGCTTAATCATAATGTCCATAAAGTAAATGTATTAGATGCATTATTAGATAAAAAAGCGCAGCCAATTTATTATAAAACAGATCATCACTGGACAACTTTAGGTGCGTACTATGCTTATGTTGAATTTGCAAAATCAGCAGGCTTTACACCACTTAGTCTAGATGATTTTAATATAATCGATGCACACAAAGAATTTTATGGCACACTGTTTTCAAGAGGTAACTTCACTTTTGCTAAGCCAGATACCATTCAAATCTTTGAACCAAAGAAAAAAGTTGATGTAGAAGTAACTTATGTCTCAGACAATACAACAACAAATAGTTTATATACTTATACACACTTAGACACAAAAGATAAATATAATGTATTCTTAAATGGGAATCATCCACTTATAAAAATAAAAACAGGCACTAAAAATGGGAAAAAGCTTTTAATCATTAAGGACTCTTATGCCAATAGTCTTGTGCCATTTTTAGTGAATCATTATGAAGAAATTCATATGATTGATTTAAGACTCTCTAATATACCTATTACAAGCTATGCAAATGAAAATAATATTAAAGATGTGTTATTCCTGTATAATATACAAAACTTCACTAGAGAAGTGAAACTAGGGTGGCTGAACCGCTAAAGGAAGGCTTGCTGAGGTGACAGGGGGAAGTAGCTACACATTCCGTGATTTGTGATTTTCTAAGTTCGAGAATGAAAAAAACGGCGAAAAACTTGCTTCGCTAACGCTCAGCTTCAAACACTTCGCCTAAACCCTTTTTCATTCTCTTCACTAAGAAAATCATCAAATCACTCCATAGGTAGACTACTTCCCCCTGTCACCTCAGCTTTCCTTATAGCGGAAAACGTTGGACTCTAGGGTTGATAATGACACCTATTAGTTAGAAAAAAGCACTACATAAAGGCTACTAATTAGTACAAGCTATAACTAATTAGTAGCCTTTTTTATTTCTCCTAAATCTGCTTTGCTTTAACCTCTTTTCTCTCGCTACAAAGTATATGTAAAACGGTTATAACGTGAGAGTAGCTTGGGGTGATGGGTAAGAATAGTCTGCCTGTGGAGTAATCTTTTGAGAGTCTTAGTGAAGATGCTTAAAGTGCCCTTAGCTGTGCTGTTTGAGCGAAATGCAATGTAGCGAGTTCACAGCGTTACTTTAAGCATCGAACTTAGACTCTCATAGATTACGGAAGGTGCAGCTATTCTCACCCATCACCCCAAGCGTTCTCTACCGTTATCCCACCTTTTTAGCATATACCTCCCATCTTTTTAGAATATAGGATGCATATAGACGGTGACTTCGCGGCGATTGTGGGTGAGGTTTTTGATGGTGGTGATTGTGTATTTTTGTTCTAGTATTTGGATGGATTCTTGGATACGTTTGTCTTCGTCTTTGAAAGGTAGTTTGAGAGTGAGGATGCAACTGCCCCCTTCTTGAATTTGATTATGTAGATCACACATTACTTTGGCTGCGATGAGGGCATCTACATTCATATCACAGGTTATAAGTGCGAACTTGTGATTAAATTGTACGTCTTCTACATGGGCTTTGTAATGTGTGATATTTTTATTATTTTGTAGCGCTTCATGTAATTCTCCTGGGTCTACGGCATCTACTTTGAAACCTTTGTCGGCTAATACTTTTGTCCAGCCTCCTGGCGCTGCGCCTATATCTAGGGCGTAACCTTCCCCTTTTACTTTGATTTTAAATTTGCTAATTGCTTCTTTGAGTTTGTTTTCTGCTCTTGATATTTCTGCTGTTTCTTTACCTAAAATGCGATATTCATCACTATGAAAGTTAAGATTGTCTTCTGATTTTGAATAGCCTATATAACACTGACTTTCTCTTATAAATATCGAAATCACATTTACATCATAATTAATAACTTCTTCATCAGAAAATACTGGTTCACACCCCTTGTTTTCGTAGTATTCTCCTATAAAAACTTCTATGTCCTTGGCATTATAATCTTCCATAGCCCCTTTTACTAAGCGTGCTTGGACTGAAAAATATTCTTTTTCTTTTAATCTACATACTTCTTGTACCCCTTCTAAAATAAGTGGTAAGTCTTCTCTTTTTTTATTTGTTAACACTGTTTTATATGTAATAGGCATGATATGTCTTATAAATATTGGATTCACTGCCTTAAGCTTTTTTATAAATGCTTCATTTTCCATCTTAGTTTCAATATGCGTAAACTCTACTCTAATAGGAGTAAGCTTTGCTTCTCGATCAACTAACTGAATTTCTTGTATGGCATTCTTCCTAAACTCCGTAAAGTATGTCATAATATACTCCATTTTATACGCCTTCTTTCATTTAACGAGATGTCTTATTATAATTCGTATTTTGAAGTCCAAAATTCTAGCATTACTAATATAGTCATATCATATTTTGACTATTTTTTCATCTTTATTTCCAAACCATTGTATAATTAATTGAATTATTTATACTAACCAAAGGAGACTGTTAAAATGCTATATATGGGTAATCATGAATGGTGGCATGCACGTTTTAAAAATAGAACATTAAATTTAATGACACATGAACAACGTTTAGAAAAAGACCTTTTATACTTTCCTTCAAAGGGTAAAATATTAGATTTAGCTTGTGGCGATGGACGTAACACTATTTATTTAGCACGATTAGGCTATGAAGTAATAGCCGTAGACTTTTGTGAAGAAGCCCTATATCGTCTAAACCTTTTTATCAAAGATGAACCTCTTCAAATTCAAACATTATTATTAGATTTATCCCAAGCAGCAAGCCTTACACACTTAGATAAGGTAGATGGTATTATCATTAATCACTACCGTTTAAATCCTAGTTTATATCCTCATCTTATAAAACTTATTAAGCCTAAAGGCATTCTATGGGTAAATGGTTTTTATGAAGTCCCTAAGGATAATCCAAACATTCATATCTCAGATTTATTAACTGATGACGACTTTACTCAGCTTCCTCCCCACGCTTTAAAAGATAAACTTAACTACGCCATTAATGATAGGAAATTTATAAGATATATATGGCAAATGCCTTAATACAAATTAAAAAGTACTAACTGAAATCATTTATGATTTCAGTTAGTACTTTTTTAGCTTATGAGGCCAATCATACTATCTTATTTCTCAATTTCATATGGCCAGTTAATAATACCACCAATGTCATAGAGATTTGTATATCCTAAGTGCTCTAAAATTGCACCAGCTGTTAAAGTTCTCACGCCACTTCTGCAATAGAAGTAAATTGGCTGATCTAAGTCTGTTGCTTCTTCTTCGATACGCATTTCAAGTTCTGGCAGTGGAATATGAACGCTTCCAGCAATATGCCCTTCGTCATACTCTGCTTTTGAACGAATATCAATTAAAAGAATATTTTTATCTGCCTCTAAATTTGCTTTAGCTTCTTGCATACTTAATTTATTTATACTCATTTTGTCTCTCCTTAGTTGTCATATATGTCATAGACACTTTTACTGTACTTAAGTTTACTGCCAAAGTCAATGCAACTTTTCTTAGTTTATTGTCTATTAAGTAGCTCTTTTACCGCTGCACTAAATTCTCCTGGTACATCTAAATACGTATTATGTCCAGCTCCCTCAATGATTTTAATTGCTTTATCTGGAGCCGTAATCTCTTCACAATATTTTTCTGCTAATACAAATGGTGTGACATAATCATTCCCACCACTGATAAAATACATAGGTACTTCATATGCCTTCATCTCGTGTCCATTAAAATCAAATAATCCCCTCGTTAATGTATTATTTTCATCTAATAAGTTTTTATTACTATCTATTAAAAACCATTTAGCATCTTGGAACGTTAAAATAGGAGATGTTAAATATGCTGAAGCTAATTGTAACATAGTTTTCTCTCTATCCCCTTTTAAATATTTAGGTTCCATACTACGATAAGTCATAAAACTTTCATCTATTTTATGTGTGCTACAAAAGGCATCATAATTTTCTTTAAATACCTCAACATACTTCTCATCATTTTGTGCTGTAGCCCTCTTCATAGCTTCTTGTGCTGCCTCTTGCTCACCTTCACTCATATTAACCACTTGTCCTACGCCAATATAACTCTTTACTTTTTCAGGACGTGCATATGTATACTCTGTTCCTAAAATCGTTCCCCATGAATGTCCCATAATAATAACTTTATCCTGATTAAAGCGCTGCCTTAAATAATCTATAATTGTATCTATATCCTGTAATATAAGTTCCTTAGAAACTTCTGCTTCTGGATTATTATAAAATGTTTTAGCACAACCTCTTTGTTCAAAGGTTACAATCGTAAAATTTTTATTTAACTCTGGTTGCCACAGATAATCAAAGCACCCTGTTGGTACACCTGGCCCTCCATGTATAAATAAAATAATAGGATTATTCGTATCTTCTCCTCGAACACTTAGTACTTGGCTCATTCCATTAATATCAATCGTTACATTCTCTTGTATCCCCTTTGTAGTTGTAATCTTGCTCTTTTGTCCATTAATAAATCTTCCTGCCATAATGTACACTACACTCAATATTAGAATGCCTATTATAATACTTCCTAATACTTTTAGTAATCTTTTCATTGAATCCCTCCATTTTAACCTATATTTCCTATACCATTATCTTACTATTTTAACATTTATTCAACTGAATAGTTTTAATTGTCATTCAACTTTATACCTTATTTGTATAACATGTATGTATTAATAATTTAAATGTATTAATCAGAATATTCTAACAGGTTAAATGTGGTGATAAAATTAAATTAATATTCCAAACAAGGAGGTTTTACATATGTTTTATAAAAAAATGTTAAAACAATTAGGCTTAACAATAGGTATTACAGCACTTTCACTTAGTCCTATATATGCTAGTGAAATCATTTCAACCGAAGAACCAACTCTCTTGGCTGAAGAAACCACTGCAGTCTCATCTCCATTTAAATTCGATCACCTTGATTATAATCCAGACTTATATGCATATAGAGTTAGCTTCTCTGTTCGTTTTGATTCCTCAAAAGCTGGATGTATCACAAACATTTCTAATGCTGGTAAAGAGTTGGTCTTAGAAGAAGAATATAACACTTCTGATAGATATCTTGAGCTTAATACTTCTTACCTCAATCATCAAAATCTTGGTGAATTAGTGCTAGAGGTTACATTTGAATCTGGTGAGACTTATAACCTCTATATTAATGTTGTACCATCTTTAAAATTGGATTTAGAAAATACAACACCTGCAATTAGCAACACTATTGGTACTAACTTCAACTTCACTGTATCAGATAATGCTAGCTATGATTTATCTAAGTTAAAAGTACGCTATTACTATACTGCTGACGGCATGCAAGGCGAAAATGCTACTGTGGATAATGCGAGTATCACTTACAATCAAGCACCTTGGTATCAAAGTATTACAAACAATGTAAAGGCTCAGATTATCCCTATGAAAGTCTCTACTAATCTAGCAGATACCTATTTAGAATTGAGTTTTACAGGTAATGAAGTATTAGATCAATCAGCTAAATTAACACTAAATACCCGCATTAATAAATCAGATTGGTCAAATTACGATCAAAGTAACGACTGTTCTTATCCTCCTACACGTAATGTCTGTGTCTATTATGATGATCAACTTATCATCGGGGATGACCCCGTTACAAGTGAATGCTGTCCAAATTAAAGATTAATATCACGAGTTGTGCTAGTTAAATTTACAAGTAGAATAAGCTCCAAGCATGTGATATCT
>USPX01000057.1 GCA_900556665.1 uncultured Eubacteriales bacterium | reverse complement strand
TTGGCTAATTCTAAATCAGCCTCAAAAGTTTTATCTAAGCACCAGTTATGCGCAATCTCTTCTTTATCCTTCCAGTAACCTACTGCAAGCCCTGCTAAGTATGCTGCTCCTAAAGCCGTCGTTTCTACAACTTGTGGCCTTTCTACTTTTACACCTAATAAATCTGCCTGGAATTGCATAAGGAAATCATTTTTACTAGCACCACCATCTACTTTTAACATTGTTAAATGCATACCTAAGTCTTGCTCCATGACTTTTAAAACATCATAAGTTTGATAAGCTATAGCTTCTAATGTTGCACGAATAATATGTGCTTTGGTTGTACCTCGTGTAAGTCCTACTATAGAACCTCTAGCATAAGCATCCCAGTAAGGTGCGCCTAAGCCTGCAAATGCAGGTACTACATACACTCCATTACTATCTTTTACACTCCTTGCATAAGTTTCACTCTCCCCAGCATTAGCTATGAGACCTAATTCATCGCGAAGCCATTGAATAGCTGCTCCTGCCATAAAGATACTACCTTCTAAGGCGTATTCTACCTTGCCATCTATCCCCCATGCAATTGTTGTAAGTAAACCATGTTTAGAACTTACTGCTTTTTCTCCTGTATTCATTAATAAGAAGCAGCCTGTACCATATGTACTTTTAGCTGTGGCAGGGCTAAAACATGTTTGTCCAAATAACGCTGCTTGTTGATCACCGGCTACACCACTAATTGGTATGCATGTTTCAAACAAGCCTTCATAAGTTGTCCCAAACAGACCACTAGACGCCTTAACTTGAGGTAACATTTGTCTTGGAATATCTAATTTATCTAGTATCTCCTCATCCCACTCTAAAGTATGAATATTAAAGAGCATTGTTCTAGCTGCATTGGAATAATCTGTGGCAAATACTTCCCCTTTTGTAAGCTTCCACATAAGCCAAGTATCTACCGTTCCAAATAAAATCTCACCATTTTTAGCCTTCTTCCTAGCACCTTCTACATGGTCTAAAATCCATTTAAGCTTTGTAGCTGAAAAATATGGATCTAAAATAAGTCCTGTCTTTTCTTTAATAACCTTTTCAAAGCCTTCTTCTTTTAAACTTTCACAAAATGCTGCCGTACGTTTACATTGCCATACAATTGCCTTATATATTGGTTTGCCCGTTGTCTTATCCCATACAATCGTTGTCTCTCTTTGATTTGTAATCCCAATAGCCATAACATCTGCTGCTGCTATATTTCCCTTCTCTAAGCATGCTTTAGCTACTTTAAGCTGACCTTCCCAGATTTCCATAGGATCTTGTTCTACCCATCCAGCTTTTGGATAGTATTGTTTAAATTCTTGTTGTGCCATGCTTTTAACGTTTCCTTGTTTGTCAAATAATATGGCTCTTGAACTCGTTGTCCCTTGATCTAAAGCTAATATATACTTTTTCATTGCTACGCTCCTATGCCTTATTTCTCTATAGGTTTAGTATATATGATTTATTTTAATTTTTAAACGTATTAAATGTGGCTTTTAAGGCTTCAATACGCTTTTGTACATTTTCCTTTGTAATGCTACTATTTTTAACAGCATCATAACCATGCATTGTTCCCTTTGTTTGATTAAGTAGTACAAATATCCCATGATTTTTTAGGAGCTTTGCATAAGCTACTGCCTCATCTCTTACAGGGTCAAATTCATTAACCTCTATATAAGCTGGTGGTAGATTTTCAAAGTTTTTAGTCTCCATAGGTGAAGCATAAGGCAGCATATCTTCCTCTGAATTTCTTACACTTCTTATCCCTTCTTTTAAATAAATTTGCCACATACTACGATGTATCTATAAACTCTTTCATAGATTCTGTTTGCGCCTTGTAATCTATTACTGGATAGCAAAGTAGTTGAAAACATAAACTCTTATGCATTCTATCTCTAGCCATTTGAGCTACTGCTGTGGCTAAGGCTCCTCCTGCACTATCTCCCGCTACTGCTATTCTATTCGTATCTATACTGAGGGCATTAGCATTTTCAATTACCCATTCTAAACAGCTATAACAATCTTCTAGTCCTATTGGAAAAGGATTTTCAAAGGCTAATCGATAATCTACATATACAACCTTACACCCTACTCCTACTGCATATTCTTTAACCAATCTTCTATGAAAATCCAATGCTGGTGCCACAAAAGCTCCCCCATGATAATAAATAATGCAAGGTGCCTTAGCTTCTAAATTATGAGGCTCTATAATTTGCACATCTATAGCTTCTCCATCGAAACTTCTAAAATAATCTTTTGTTACCTTTACCTCCTTATCCGTTTTATTTCTTTCCCATGCCACTTTTCCCATAGCACTATTTGCTACCATTGTCTTAAGTAATTCTTTTCCTTCAATATCTTGATTACCCTTCTCCCACATATTTATGTAAAATTCAAATTCCTTATTTATATTATATTTACTCATCTCTTCCCCTTCATTCTATATGTATATTTCTTATTATAGTATATCTAGTCTAAATGAAGATATCATATTTTATACCTTCAATACTACACAACTTCATAACGTAAAATAAGATATCGCAAAGTATTTCTATTCACTTTACGATACCTTATTTTAGAGTGGTAAACTGCCCTACTATCTACTTATAAAAGTATTACAACATGTATCTTCTAAGTGACAAGCTGTAGTTGCGCCATTAATATCAACATCTACTGCATAACAATTGTGCGATTTATTAAAGACACAATTCGTTGCACTGCACTCAATTTGTACTTCATCTTGTGTACACATTGAGCAGTTGCTTGCTACATATTCAGATTCTACAAAACTTTCACAGTTAGTAGCTTCCGGATTGTTAGAACCTTGATGACCTACTTGAATTTGAGATAAACAACAATGACATTCTTCATTATAAGAACAGTTTCTAACATCACATCTTAAATTTGGCATAAATCTTCTCCTTTTAAAACTAGTTATTTCATCTCAATATTATGAGATATTTATAACTGTTTTATTCCTTACTTTTACTAACACTTATTCAAAAAACCGATTTCACTCTTTATCTATTTCACGGTATAATCATATTAGCCTATATATAAGAGGCTTATTATATTTTTAAACTTTGGAGAATACTTATGATTAAATTAATAGCAACTGATATGGATGGTACATTCTTACGTAGTGATCATTCAATGCCACCTGAATTTCCAGAATTACTTCAAACACTTACAAAAAATAATATTATCTTTTCTGTAGCAAGTGGTAGACCTTACTTAACACTTCGCAAAAATTTTGAAGCTTACCATGAAGATATGCTCTTTATTTCAGATAATGGAGCACATGTTGTTTATAAAGGTGAAGAAATTGCCGTTCACCTACTTGATAATTCACTTGTTAATGAACTTATTTTGCAAACACGTCAAATCCAAAATGCTTATAGCGTCGTTTGTACAACAAATGGTGCTTTCGTTGAAAGCTCTGAACGTGCTTTTCTTGATGAACTTGAAAAATACTATGTAAAATATACTGTTGTAGATGATCTTACACAAATTGATGAACGTATCATCAAATTTACAGTATGTGATTTAAATGGTGCTGAGCATAATAGTTTCCCTGTTTTTGAACCTTTCATGGAAAGATTACAAATTTGCGTAGCAGGTTATGTATGGGTAGATATGATGCCTAACAATGTTAATAAAGGAATGGCTATTTGTGATATCCAAAAACATTTAAATATCACTTTTGATGAAACAATGGTATTTGGAGATTATCTTAATGACGTAGAAATGATGCAGCATGCTTACTATAGCTATGCCATGTCAAATGCCCATCCTGATTTAATCAAAATAGCTAGATTCCAAGCTGCTAGTAATGATGAAAATGGGGTTGTACTCAAAATCAAAGAAATGCTTGAAAACAACTTATTACCACTTGATAAATAAATATACAATACAAGAGAGGGTGTCGCAAAATTATCAATATTGCGACACCCTCTTACCATTTACATACAAGTATATTAATACTCTAAGTATTACCAATCTCTATACTTACTATCAAAATAATTATATTAATTTTTTCTTTACGCCTCTCCTAAGGTAACAAAATGCCAGCTGAGGTAGTGGTGGGTTAGAGGATACCTGTGGAGTAATTTCCTGAGAGGCTTAGTGAAGAGAATTAAAGTGCTCTTAGGGAGACTGTCTGAACGAACGTAAGTGAGTGAGTTTCGACCGTTACTTTAATTCTCTTTGCTTAGCCTCTCATAAATTACGTAAGGAGTAGACTCTAACCCACCACTACCTCAGCGGACCTATTTTGTTAGCACCATCTATTAATCTAAAAGCCCTTGTGCCTTAAAGCTTTTATAAATCCCTTCATTGTCAACTGTCTCTGTAATTTCATCAGCTACTGATTTAAGTGCCTCACAGGCATTTCCCATAGCGACACCTACATTTACGAATTGTATCATTTCCATATCATTTAAGCTGTCACCATAACCAAGTGTATCTTTTTGATCCATGCCTAAATGTGCTAAAGCATGCTGAATGCCTGTAGCTTTATGCACATCTATCATCATCATTTCACCACTACCACCATCCCTATGGTCTATAGAATTTGGTAATATAATGATTTCATCTTGAAACTCTGCTTGAAGCTCCTCTAGGCTTAACTTTGAATTAAAGTAAATAACCTTACAAATATCCTCTCTTATAAGTGATTCCCCACTTATCATATGTTCAATTAAACCATCTGCTTGCTTTTGGATGCTTTCTTTATTTTCTGGATGTCGTGCGATATCTCTTTTAGTTTTTTCTTTAAAGAATTCAATCATCCCTTCACTTACATAAGTTTTATCTGGGGCTTCTAAACCAAAATGAATCTGATGTGCATTAAAGAAGTCTACGATATGTTTAATCGTTTCTACTGCTATGAATTCTTGCTTAATGAGCTTATCTTGTATTTCTACATGCCCACCTGCTGAACAAATTCTACCATCCACTTCAAGTTCATTAGCCTCACCACATAATTCTGCTCTAGAACGACCTGTACATATAAACACAAGATGCCCATTAGCTCTTGCGCCTTTAATTGCCTCTTTTGCAGATTCTGGCATTACACCATGATGATTCATTAATGTTCCATCTACATCACAAAATATTATTTTTTTATTCATGCTAAATCCTCTGCCTCTTTCTAGTTATCATTCTTCATAATAATCACACAAAAACATCATATTCTCTACACTTTGTAAAGCTATATTTATTATAAAGGAAAAACCTTAAAAACAATATATTTTTTTGTTTATAGTTTTTTCTTTTACTCCCCATTTAATTTTAATAAAGAGAATAAGATAACCGGTATATCTTATTCATAAAAAAGAAGGTTACCCCCAACAACCTTCTTTTTTATAATGCTTTCATTAATTTCTTTCTCTTATTATATAAACAATCCAGTCATTGTATCATTGCCAAGGTAGTTGTACATATGATATAATGATGCAATAACTCGTGAGGGAGTAGTTTGCGTATAATTTATCTATTATACGTGGCAAGTCAACATAGTGATTATAGGGTACTAAAACCTTTATAATCTGGCTTGTCTTAATGGACAAGACTCATGTGTAGCTTTGTGCTACGCATGAGTCTTTTATTTTTTGTCTAAAATAAACTTATAAAGGAGAAATGAAAATGGGAATTTGGGAAATTATTTTAATTGGATTGGGATTAAGTATGGATGCTGTTGCTGTATCCATGAGTAATGGTATGGTTTATAAAGGGCTTACTAAAGACAAGACTATTGCAATGCCTACATTTTTCGGTGGTTTTCAAGGACTTATGCCTCTTTTAGGCTTCCTCTTAGGTGGTCTTGTTTCTGGGATTATTACACAATATGCTAACATTTTAGTGTTTCTAATCTTAGGTTTCATTGGAGTTAAAATGCTTGTAGATGTTTACAAAGACTACAAAAATCCAGAAGAACATGAATCAGTTGAAGAAGGTAACCTCACTTATAAAACCCTTCTTTTACAAGCAATCGCTACAAGTATTGATGCTTTCGCAGTAGGTATTGGATTTAGTGCTATAGGTGTAGACGTTGTATATGCTTCTTCTATTATCGCCCTTACTACTGCAGCCTGTTCATTAATTGCAATTTTCGTTGGTAAAAAATTTGGTGATATCTTTGAAAGTAAATCAACAATTATTGGTGGGCTTATTTTAGTGCTTATTGCCATTAAATCACTTATTGGCTAATAGCCTTAAAGAGTTGTTTACAAAGTGTTTAGTAACTTCACTTTGCAAGCAGATCTTTTTATTTTTAATACATTAGTTTATTTTTTTACACACAAGACAATTTACCTCAAAATGGTTATACTATATAAGAATATTTCATGTATCTATTTCCTATACTCATACATGAAAACAAATATGACACACCAAAGGAGACAAACATGTTTTATATTAAAGACGTGACTTTAGATGAAGTTGATGCGCTTATCATTCCTGTATTCGAAGATAAGGCCGCACGTACAGAAGAATTACAAAAACTTATAGCTAGTGGTACTTTCACTGGTAAAGAAAACGAAATGTTCGTTTTACCTACTATAGGTGAAACTGTTAAATATACAATTTATGTCGGGCTTGGTAAAACAACTGCACCGAGACAAGGTCTCACACTTAGAAATGCCCTTAGCCAAGCTGCTAGAAAAGCTGAGGCACTTAAAACTAAAAAAGTAGCTGTTAAAGTGGCACTTAGTCCAAAACTGTGCATTGGCGGTAATACTAAAATCATCACTGAAGCAATGTCACTTGCTACTTATAAATTTGATAAATACAAAACAGAAGATAAAAAATCTAATACAATTGCTTTTGAAGAAGTTTATATTGTAGGCCTTCCAGTTTCTAAGCTAGAAGCTGAAAAAGAAGTACTTGAAACAAGTATCAACGTTGTAGAAGGGGTTAAAATTGCTAGAGATATTGTCAATGAACCTTCAAATCATATGTACCCAAAATCACTTGCTAAATATGTGAAACATATGGGTGAAGAATGTGGACTTCAAGTAGAAGTTATGGATGAAAAACAAATCAAAGAACTTGGTATGGAAGCATTCCTTACAGTAGGCATGGGATCAGAAAAAAAACCTCGTCTTATTGTTATGCGCCATATGGGAGATCCTTCTAGTGATTATACTTTAGGACTCATTGGAAAAGGCTTAACTTATGATACAGGTGGTTACTCAATTAAACCAACTGACTCTATGAAAACAATGCATAGTGATATGGGTGGTGCTGGTGCCGTTATCGGTACAATGTACGCTATTGCTAAAAACAAAGTAAAACAAAATGTTGTAGCTGTCGTAGCAGCTTGTGAAAATGCTATTTCTGGCGATAGCTACAAACCTGGAGACATTATTTCTTCTATGTCAGGAAAAACAATTGAAATCTTAAATACAGATGCGGAAGGTCGTTTAACACTTGCAGATGCCATGACTTATATGATGAGAAAAGAAAAAGTTACTGAAGTCATTGATCTTGCTACACTTACAGGAGCTGTACTTACAGCTTTAGGTACAAGTACAACTGCTGTTATCACAAATAACGAAGCATTCTATGAGCGCTTACAAGCTTCTGCACGTAAGACAGGTGAACAATTCTGGCAACTTCCTACATTCAAAGAATACAAAGAGATGAATAAAAGCGAAGTTGCAGACCTTAAAAACCTTGGTGGCAAATACGCAGGAACAATTACAGCTGGTTTATTCGTAGGTGAATTCGTAGAAAATGATACACCTTGGATGCACTTAGATATTGCTGGTACTGCATGGCATGAAAGTGCAAATAGCCTCAATGTGAAGGGGGCTACTGGGGCACCTGTGAGAACACTCTTCCATCTTATAAATTCAAGATAGAGTGCATGGAAGATGGCGCTGAGGTGAAGAGGGTGTTCGAGCTACACTCTACAGGATTTATGATACTCTAAGTTCGATATTTAAAGCAACGCTGTGAACTCACTTCGTTCAGACAGCACAGCTAAAAACGCTTTAAATATCTCACTAAGAGTATCATTAAATCCTTCCGAAAAGTAGACTCTCGCACCCCCTTCACCTCAGCTTCTTTCATGCCTCTTTTTATCTTTCTTTAATGGTTCCATCGGGCTAATTTGTTAACTTACTTCCTTCTTGCTGCATACTATCTTTCTTTAATGGTTCTATCGGGCTAATCTGTTAACTTTCATCTTGTAAAACCAAGATAAAGCTACATGAAGGATAGCGTTTCCTTCAGATAGCAATAGCTAGGAACAGTTTAAATAATTTTCAACTATAGCTTGATAGTTGGATTTTAACATTTGGTTTACGTCGTCCATATCGTAGTAGTTTTGCATTAATAAGTGATGGGCGCCGTTTAGGGCGTTGAGGTGATGACCCAGTAGATAGTATTTTAAACGTTTTTCATCTATTGGTAATGAAATAAGTTCTGGATAATATTTACCGAAGCGTAGCTTAAGGAAGCTATATTCATATTCTAGGTCGAAGTATTTCATACCTTCGAAGTCTATTAGATAAGTTTTGCCTTGACGGTCTACCATTACATGATTAGGTCCTAATTCAAAGTGAATTAAGTGGTATGACTTTCTTTCTTCAATTTCTTCATAAAGCTTTTGGCTTATATCTATGAGTGGTTCTTTTAGTTTTGTAATTGGTTCGTAATTGTCTATAAGATATTTAAGTGATTGTTCTAATGAAGCTTTTACATAGTCTTTACATGAGAAACTTTCATCTCTTATATATTTCAAATCGCCTACTTGTTTGCTTGTTATACTATGAAGTTTTTGCAGATTCTGCTTTAAATCTAATAAGCTATTGCTACAATCTATTTTAGGATTGTATAGTCTCTCTTCTAATTCTCCTCCATCGATATATTCCACTAGAGCATACTCAAAAGGTGCCTTACTTTTACTTAAATCAATATGATATAACTTAGGTACACTTATATTATGTTTTACCATTAATTCATAATTTGCCTTAAATAAATAAGCACTACTAGATGTAAACTCTTCTGCTGTATGCTGAGCTTCAAAATAACTAAGTGCATCATCCCATATGTATAAAACAAGTTTCAATCCCTGATCACATTCCACTTTATAAGTTCCCTTTTGTGCGCCACCTAAAAGCCTCGTAATGGCTATTACCTTATAATCTTTATTAAAAGTATTTCTTAATATTTCTTCTAGTAAATCCTTTTTCATTAAACATTCAGTCACTCTATCTCCTCCTTATATATAACATCAACTATTTCCACTTGAATTATATATAAATTCAGAAATTAATTATAGACTTTAATTTTCACTTGTAGTATCATGTAGATGAAAGTCTTTGTAGAAATACCTCTACAAAGACTTTTTTTTAATCTTCTTTTCCTTATGCGCTGTAATAATCGTATAACTATAGGCATTCACCGTAATAATACAGCCCTCTATAGTAACATACCAATTCTTACCCTTTCTTATAATTCTCGCATTCCTATCTCCAATCCTCTCCTTACACCACCCCACAACATCTTGAATCTCAAGCATAAGATTTCTCTTAATCCTTAAAGCACCTAATGATGTAGTATGCACCTTATCTAAATTCTGTAGTAATTCATTTTCCAATACATCATCTCCCCCCTTACCATGCTAATTCCATCCCATATTCAACCACTTCAAATATCCATCCCCCTTCAAGATGAAAACATTCTCTTCTTCTTTTCTCCGTCTAGTAAAGGGTGTGCATAAATGCACTCCGAACCCGCCTTTTTGTTTGCCGCTATGCAGAAGGTGTGGATAAGTGGGAGAAACTCATTTTATCTAACATTCGACCGCAGTAATGGTTAAGCAAAATCATCTCCCCCTTACCATACTAATTCCATCCCATATTCAACCACTTCAAATATCCATCCCCCTTCAAGATGAAA
>USPX01000056.1 GCA_900556665.1 uncultured Eubacteriales bacterium | reverse complement strand
TGATAAGTCTAATGCTGATTTATTATCTAAGTTTGTTTTAATAAAATCAGGTGTAAGTGTCAATGCCACTAAGTTAGATTGAATATTAACGGATGTTGCTTTTTCTGTAAGTAAAGCAAGTGTATCTTTTGCAAGTGTAAGTTTATGAGTTGTATCTAAACTAACATTTGGTGTTTCATTTTTGTTTATAGCTTCTTTAATTATTTCACTTGGTGTTTTAGTTACTGTTGGGGTAGAACCGCCACCACCGCCTGAGCTGCTAGGTGAACTACTAGAGCTGCCAGAATCGCTAGAAGTAGATGGTGCAGTTAGTTTTAAAATACCGTAATCGGCTGTGCTAGACCAACCATTTCCAGTGAGGTCATTCCAGTTAGAAACATTATCTCTAGTACCATTACCATTAGCATCATCATTGATTTGAACATCAAATCCTATGAGTTGATTGTCTTTGAATTTAGCTAAGCGTGATGGAAGTGCTACTTCTACAATATAACCACTATCAGTGAGGGCTGTAGCACTCTTAAAGCTATCAGCATCTGTAAAGCCATTGATTGAACGTTTATTTTCGAAGTTAACACGATATTGACCGTCACCTTTTTCATATGAAGGAGATTTAGCATTATCTTCATCAATGAATATTTCTACTGAATCTTGTTCATAGTCATTAGTGCTTTCTTTGCTAAGGAGTGCATCTTTAACTTCAGTGAGGATATAGATATAATCTTCATCCCAAAGCATACGAGCAGTACCAGTAGCACCATTTGAACCAACAGAGAAGGTATTGATATCTATAGGTGTAGCTTGGCTCCAAATAGAGTCGATTTTACCATCAATAGTAGGTGTCCCTTTAATGGCAGAAGCCATTTTAGGTGCAGATTTAAGGTGCAATTTACCTAAGTTATCTAGGTTAGGTGTAGATGTACCATCATAATTAGCATTGTTCCAAGTTGCAATTTGGTCATCACACATTATAGATACATCGAATCTTATAGCACAATCTGAGTTAAGACCAGTACTTACTGGAACTTTGATGATATCGTTTGCTGAAGCAGTAACTGGTGTTTGTGAATTGCAGAATACTTTTACAGTACAATTTTTGCCTTTTAAAGCATCCACAGGTGTTACCTTAACATAGAGCTGATCTTTGTCCCAAATAACTTTAAATGTTCCAAGTTTAGTACCATCAGCAGTTTCTAAAGTTGTATCATTTTGAATACAGAATGCTTCTGTAAGGTCAGAACTATTTACGCTATATGATGTAAGTTCCTGTGTAGGAACTGGGAGTTTAGATGAATCTGTGATTCCCCAGAAAGCTGGCTTAGCTTGATAGTTTTTATCGAAGAGAAGAGGCGATTGTTCACTTCTCCAAGATTCGCTATCACGTACACCCCAAACTGTACAAGAAGTAATTTTAGCCCCCTCAGCATCTAATCGCTTCATAGCATCTAAGAAACCTTTGTAGCGGTAAGCTTGTTTAACCATACCTTCTTCTGAAGAATCAGGTTGCATAATATCTAATTCTGTAACTTGAAGTTCGATATTTTCTCCAATAGAAGCGTATTTACGAACTGCATCTTCAAATTGAGAGATACTTGGTGTATTCATATTATGGTGGCTTTGTAAGCCTATTACATCAATGAGTCCTTTATCATAAAGGTTTTTACAAATGTTGTAGATGATATCAGCTTTTACAGGGTCACATTCATTGTAGTCATTGTAAGCTAATTTCACATTATTAAAAGCAGGATATTTAGAAGAAGCTGCTCTAGCATATTCAAAGGCCTTTTCAATATGTTCAGCACCAATTGTTGTCATCCACATAGAGTTATTAGCATTTTCATTGTTACCATCATCACCAGAAGTTGTAGCTGATGTAGCTGGGAATCTAAGTCCATCTGGTGAACTAGGGTTAACAGCTTCATTAACGACATCAAAAGCATAGAAATCTACATCTGGGTATTCTTTATCAAGAATTTCAAATACTGCATCAATATAGTTTTCTAGACGTTGTAACATAATTTCTTTAGAAACAAATTTTGCATCCTTATCTTTTGAATAACCTTCTGTAAAGAGCCAGTTAGGTGTTTGAGAATGCCATACAAGAACGTGCCCTCTAACAGGAATGTTATAGTCTCTTGCAAAATCTAAAGTCTCTCTAGCTTCAGGAGAAAGATGGACTTGAGGATGTGTTTCATCTCCGCCGTTTTCTTCCATATATTTTATAGTTGCATCATAATCTAGCATTGCTTCTGGTTTCATAGCATTTTCACAAGTAATACTATTGAAGTGTTTTGCAACTAATTCTTTTTCTAAATCATTAAGATTATGTGGTGCAACAGCAGCACCAAATTTAAAGTAATCTTCATAAACCTCTTTTAATGAAGGAATATCTTGTTGAATTTGAATATCTGTAGGAGGTATTTCTTCCTCAGCTGGAGAGAAATCACCAGATATTGAAGCATCATCTACGTAGAAATCTAAATCCGCATTACTTGCTTCTATGTAAAGAATAGCTTGCTTGGTGTTATTAGGAAGTGTAATATCACCTGATAAATAAGTCCATTCTCCTTTTTTAACAGAATCATTATTGCAAATCCAGTTATACTGTGTTGGTGCACCATCTGATGTATCAAGTTGTAATGATAATGTTAATTGTTCAGTATCTACGCCGTTTGTATATTTAACCCAAGCACCAATAGTGTATGTATTATTTTTTTTAACAATGTTTGTAATATCTTTTTGAACACCTTGCCAATCTTGTTTGCGATTTGTAATTTTAAGGCAGTTAGTACCTGTATGTGGTGCATCTGAGGATAAAGTAACCTGTGCATCACCTCGATTACCCCAACCCTCTAAATCTGATTCAAAGTTAAAAATGAGCCCAGAAGGAGATGTAAGTGTAGAAGCAGCGGAAGGTGCTGTAGCATTTGGTATAAGTTCAGATGCTAATACTGGGATTGTTACATTAGAAAGTGTACTTGCCAATAATGTTGCGGTTGTAAGATAGGTTGCACGTTTAGTAAGTTTGTTCATAAAAAACCTCCCTAATAATAAAAGTAATGATAAAAAAGATAAAATATAGCTAAAGCTAATAAAATTTAACGGGTATTACTGTGTAAAGATATAAAAATAGAATAAGTAAATGAGATATAAAAACAAGATATTTATATATTATCATCAAAGTAAAATCAAAAATATATAGAAATTAAAGATAAAATACATAAAAACTAAAGATAAATTTTATAAAATCATAGAATAATTTAAAATATAGTGATATCATTTAAAAGACAGATTAGATAATTAGAATAAACTTTAATTGGAGTTGAGATATGAACAGGCTAAGTATGTTAAATAACTGTAAGATTAAGCATAAGCTACTCATTATCTATATTTTTTGTGTTTGTATACCTATGCTTATAACGGATGGAGTCATTATAAGTTCTATTAGGCGGAATGCCTTAGAGCAACAGGATATCACAATGAATAATATGATAGATAGGATAACCTATAATATAAGGTTAGATATAGAAGGTTGTCATTCTATAGCAAATAGCTTATATACAGATTCAATCATTAATAAATTTTTAGTGACTGATCATGCTTCAGGCTTAGAGTATTATAATAACTATAAAGAGCTTATACAGAATAATATATTTAAGTATTATTATAAGTCACAAAACATTAATAACATTATGTTATACGTAGACAATCCTACCATTATAAATGGAGGAAGCTTCTGGCAATTGGCAGACGTCAGAGATAGTGAGTGGTATAAAATTTTCAAAGAAAGCGGTGAAGATACACTTTTAGTAACTTATTTTAATCAAAAGAATCAATCTATAGCCAGGATGTGTCGTACAATTAGTGTTATTAAAAAACTTAATTATCTCGGTTCAAGAGGTAAAGAGAAGCTTGTTAAAATTGATTTAGAGTATACTGGAATCTTGAATAAGTTATTAAATGAAGAGATAGATGGCAGCATTTATATATGTAATGATGATTATATATTATTCTCTAATAAAATTACTGAAAGCAGTTTAAAGAACTTTACACCAAGAGAGAGTTTAAAAATAGAAGGACCATCATATGAGAGAACCTTTGGCGTTGGAACAGATTATTGGACAATATATATCGTACCGGAATCAATAAAAATATGGTCTATGTTAAGAGATGCTAGAGATATGATTTGGCTCATGATTATAGTAAATTTATTGTTACCAACCGTTATTATTTCTGTTATTTCAAAGTCTTTTACTGAAAGGATTAGTGTTATTGAAACATATTTAGACAAAGTAAAACGTGAAGACTTTCAAGTGATTACAGAAGTTGGTGGAGGTGATGAAATAGGTTCGCTAATCAAATCCTACAACTTAATGGTAATTAAGATTAAGGATTTAATAGAAGTAGTGCTTAAGAAGAATGCAGAAAAGCAAGCTTTGGAACTTGCAAGAAAGGAAGCTGAATTAAAGGCATTACAAACGCAAGTTAATCCACATTTTATGTTTAACACATTAGAAAGCATACGTATGCGAAGCCTTCTAAAAAATGAAGATGAAACGGCTAAAGTAATAGGACAACTGGCAATTATTTTAAGAAAATCCTTGTCATGGAGATATGATAATATTCCTATAAGTGAAGAGATGACTTTTGTAGAGCAATATGCCAATATACAAAAATATCGGTTTGGAGATAAGTTGACCTTCGGATTCTATATTATGTCAGGATGCGAAAATATTAAAATTCCTAAATTGAGTATTTTAACATTTGTAGAGAATGCATGTGTACATGGCATAGAGGGAATATCAGAGCCAGGAAATATATTTGTAACGATTTCTAAGGATGAAGAAAACTTATATATTGAAATTAGTGATTCTGGATGTGGTATGAATGAAGATCAGCTATGTGAATTAAAAGATAGATTATCTTCTTTAGATATTAATAAGTTGAGTCAATCTAAGAGTACTGGTATGCTGAATGCACTTATAAGAATGAATTTATGTAGTGAAGGCAGAGTAGAATTTCAGATAGAAAGTAAACAAGGACAAGGCACAGATATAAGTTTACAACTTCCTATTGAACCTTTGGAAGCCTTAAAATAAATAGATACGGGGGACTAAAGATGATAAATGTATTGATTGTAGATGATGAACCTTTTATTCGTCAGGGACTAAGAATCTTAATTGATTGGGGAGAATATGGGTTTAATATTGTCAGTGAAGCAGCAGATGGTAAGCATGCTCTGGAAATTATAGAAAATGAGCAAATTGATTTAGTGATTACAGATATTAAGATGCCACATATGAATGGTATAGAGCTTATTGAGGCAATAAGAAATGGTAAAAATAAAGATATTAAAATCATTGTATTAAGTGGGTATTATGAATTTGAATATGCTAAACAAGCTATTAAATACAATGTAATTGATTATGTATTGAAACCTATTCAAAAAGAAGAACTTGTAGAAATACTCATGGAATTTAAAGAGTCTTATAATAAAGAAGCAAAACGACAAGCAGAAGCATTACATACAGATATGATCGTATTAGAACGTCATTTAAATGCGCTTTGTTCTGGGGTATATGATGAAAAAAATGTGAATTATGTATATGAGAGATTACCTTATCATAGTGAGTTAAGATATATTATGATGGAGATAGATTTAAATGATGAGAGCTTTAGAGATTTAAAAGAGGAAGAAAAACATGAAGTGATTCATGACTTTTATAATAAGTTAAAAGCTTATACAGCACCATAT
Source organism: uncultured Eubacteriales bacterium (assembly GCA_900556665.1). Next base: position 4,176 of record USPX01000056.1, on the reverse strand, counting down.
AGCGAATATGTACTCTTAGATATAGACAAGCGCAGTGAGAGTTATGGGGTAGGTTTTATTTATTCAAGACAATTTTCTAAAGAAAAGGGAATTAATGAAAGAGAATACATTCAAAAGTTACAAGAAACAATGAAAGTGCAAGTACCTTATAAATTTTACTGTTATATAGGGGAAATGGTAGAAGGTATTATGCAGCTTAGTAATTCATTTAAGTCAGCAATTATTGCCAAGTCTTTTCAAAACTATAAGCACACTGAAGACATTACTTATTATGATGATACCTGTAATATCAAAACAAATACTTATGGTATTAAGAAAGAGTATATGGATGAATTAGTACGTTATGCAGAACAAAATGCAGTAGATGATATTGATAGGTGTGTGGATAAGATTTATAGCAGTTTTGAAGAGAATAATGTAGACCCTAAAATAATTAACATTAATATTGATTATTTATTATGTCAGTTTTTATATTTGACCAAGGAATTAGATTCTGAAGTAGATCAAGAAGAAGTATTACGTTACATTAGTGAATGTGCCTTTGAGCAGTGCGCAGCAAGAGGAAGTGCAAAGCATTTTAAAGCATTTGTAAAAGACTTTGCAGGCTATTTAGCACAACTGAGACAGAGTAATTCCCATGGTGTTTTAAAAGAAGTTGAAAAAGAAATAGAACTACATTATAAAGAAAACTTAAGTTTAAAATCATTAAGTGAAAAATATTATATTAATAGTGCTTATCTAGGTCAAATTTTCAAGAAACAGTATGGCATAGGTTTTAAGGACTACTTAAACAACTATCGATTAGAAAGAGCCAGTGAACTACTGATTCGTACTAATGATAAAGTTTGTTTCATTGCAGAATCAGTAGGTTATAATAATCTAGACTATTTCATCAACAAATTCGTAAAGCTCAAAGGCAAAACACCACTCCAATATCGTAAACAGTTTTTAAAATAAGCCATATAAAATAAAAAGAAGTGCCATGAAATTAAGTATAGTTTCATGGCACTTCCTTTTCATATAAAGTTAACCCAGCCCTAAGTATAGTAACGATCTTAGTTTTATCCTAAGAGTTTATAGTTTCCAAGTTATGTTTTAACGAGGCTGGGGTGTTGTGATTATTAATCTACCTGTGGAGTAATCTGATGAAGCACTTAATGAGAAGCTTAAAGTGTTCTTAGCGATGCTGTTTGAGCGGAATGAAATGAAGCGAGTTCATCGCGTTACTTTAAGCTTCGAATTTAGTGCTTCACAGATTACGGAAGGTGTAGTTAAGAATCACAATGCCCCAGCCCTTTTGTACAATAGTCCCTTTTTTGGGGGATAAAATTTATTACATAAATAGGTGTTATAGGGGCTTGAAAAGTAAAAAAGTATAGAAGTAGTAGCTGAAAACTTACGTTTTATATGTAATATAGTTAAAAAATAAGTAAAAAGTATAGGTTCTCTATATAAAATGTATAGTTTTTTATACTTTTTATATAGTTTGTTAGGTTGAGGACGTGTCACAAGATTGATAAAATTTATTTATAAATAAGGCACGACCACAAAGGAAGTAATAAGTGCTATAAGATTAAAGTGAGGGGATAATATGAAAAGAGTAAGAGCAATGCTAGCACTACTTGGGGTAATGAGTTTAGTAGCTGGTATGGGAACAGGTTGTGGTAAAACAGATACAACAACAACAGCAGTAGCAGGACAAGAAACAACTGATGGAATCAAAGAATTCTCAATGTATGTTGCAATGCCAGGAACAGAAATACCTGAAGACAATAGAATTTATAATGAAATTGCAAACCGTATTGGTGCAAAAGCAAAAATTACATTTCTTACAGGTCAAACAGCTAAAGAAAGTATTGGAACAATGGTTGCTGGTGGCGACTATACAGACTTCATCGTAGGTTCAGATGGTACTTCTTTATTGCTTGATGCAGGTGCATTAGTACCAATTGATGAATATTGGGATAACTATCCAAATATTAAAAACTTCCTACCAGAAAGTCAATGGAATCAACTAAGAGCAGAGGATGGTCATATTTATCTGATTCCTCAATTCGGCGTTATCAATGATCATGATATGCAAACATATCACAATGATGAAGCTTTCTGGATCCAAATTCGTGTACTTGAATGGGCTGGATATCCAGAAATTAATACATTAGATGAATATTTCGATCTTATTGAACGCTATATTGAAGCAAACCCTACAATGGAGGATGGACTTGAAAATATTGGATATGAGATTTTAAGTGATGACTGGCGTTATTTCTGCTTAGAAAATCCACCTCTATTCTTAGATGGTTATCCAAATGATGGTTGCTGCTTTGTAGATCCAGAGACATTAACAGCTCACAACTACAATACAACAGATACAGCAAAAGCTTTCTTCAAAAAATTAAATGAAGAATATCAAAAAGGAATTATCGATCCAGAAGCATTTACATTAAACTATGACCAATATATTGCAAAACTTTCTACAGGTCGTGTTTGTGGTATGGTTGACCAATATTGGAACTTCCAAGATGCAGAAAAATCACTTGTTACACAAGGGCTTGATGATTGTACATATGTTCCAGTAGGTATTGTCTTAAAAGATGGAACAGTTGAAAGATATCATAGTGCACCAGCATTTGATACATCAAATGGTTTAAGTATTACAACAAGCTGTAAAGATATTGAAGGCGCTTTAAAAATGGTAAATGACTTATTAGAACCAGAAATTCAAACATTACGTTACTGGGGTATGGAAGGTATAGATTATGAAGTTGGTGAAGATGGATTATTCTATAGAACAGAAGAACAAAGAGCAAATGCTTTAGATAAAAACTACCAAATTAATGAGTTATGTGGACAATATGCTTACTTCCCACATCATGAAGGTATGAGCTTAGATGGCATCAATGCTTATGCACCAGACCAACAACCAAGTGAATATTATGATAGCCAACCAGCAGCTAAGAAAAAAGTACTTGATGCTTATGGTATTAAAACATTTACACAATTCTTAAATGAATCACAAGAAAATGAACCTTGGTATCCAATGTGGTCTTGTACAAATACTTGGACAGCAGATACAGATTACGGTTTAGCTAAAGTAAATATGGATGAAGTTAAACATGAATGGTTACCAAAAGTAGTTATGGCTAGTGATTTCGAAAGTGCTTGGGATCAATATATGAAAGTATTTAATGAACGCGTTGATATAGAAGCTTACGAGAATGCATTAACAGAAGAAGTTAGAAGAAGAGTCGCTGTTGCTAATGGTGAACAATAGTAACGAACAAAATGTAAAGTAAATACATTGCAAAGTATTACGAGGGCCTCTATTCTCGATAATCGTATCAATTAGAGGCCCTATTATTATATCAATATCCAGAAGGGAGAAAAATATATGAGCAAAGTGACTGGGGCTATATCAAATACAAAGATAAAAAAACCTAAAGCATATGTAGAGAAAGAGGTATCAAAGAAAATTACGTGGAAGGAAATAGTGAGACAAAAAGAGCTCATCTTATTAACTATTCCATTTATCATTTATGTTTTTATTTTTAACTATGTACCTTTATTTGGTTGGATTATGGCTTTCCAAAATTATAAACCAGCTAAAGGCTTCTTTGATCAAACTTGGATAGGACTTGCTAAGTTTAAACAATTATTTACAAATGATGTTTTCTTAGGCGTATTAAGAAATACATTAGCAATGAGTATTATTAACCTCGTATTAGGTTTCGTATGTTCAATTGTTTTAGCACTTTTATTAAACGAAGTAAAAAGCAAATTTGGTAAAAAGTTTGTACAAACCGTTTCATATTTACCACACTTCTTATCTTGGGTTATCGTTGTAGGTCTTGTATTCCAAGTACTTTCAATGGATTCAGGTATTCTTAATCAAATTTTACTCAAATTACATATTATAGATGCACCAATTAACTTCTTATCTATTCCTAAATATTATTGGGGAATCGTAGGTATTACAAATGTATGGAAAGAAGTTGGTTGGGGAAGTATTATCTACCTTGCAGCGATTACTGCTATTAATCCAGAATTATATGAAGCAGCAGAGATCGATGGTGCAGGTCGTCTTAAAAAGATAAGATATATTACTTTACCAGGTATTAAATCAACAATTTGTATCTTATTAATTATCAACATCGGTAATATCTTAAATGCTGGATT
>USPX01000055.1 GCA_900556665.1 uncultured Eubacteriales bacterium | reverse complement strand
TTAGAAGTTATGAAGATTTAAAAGCTTATGAAATAGGGGTTAAGAATAGGAGAGAAGAAAGTGGAGAGTATAGCCAATATAAATATGCCAATACAAATGAAAGAGAGAATGAAGAGTATACTAGAAAGCCAACAGCAGAAGAAGTTGAAGAAATTAGAAGATCCATTGATGAAATGCGAAGAAACAGAGGACAACTATAGATGTAAAAAGTGTAGGGATATGACTTTTATAATAGATGATGGTATAGCTACTCCATGTGAATGTAGGGCATTAAGAGAAGCTGAAGACATTCTGAAAAAGAGTGGTATAGGTAGAGAGTTTAGGAATAAAAGATTTGATAATTTTGACTTTTCTAGAAGTATGGCTACTATGAAAGGTTATAAAAATGCTATGGATTATGAAAATGAGTTTTTAGACATTGAAAATAGTAGGTGTAATTCTATTATGTTTTTAGGACAAGTTGGGTCTGGAAAGACCCATCTTAGTATGGCTATTTGTAATGAGCTTATGGATAGGGGAGTTAGTATTATTTATATGGGTTATCGTGATGCTATTACTAGTATTAAGCAAAATATGTTGGATAGTGTTTATTATAATAAGGTTATGAACAGGTATAAAAATGCTAGGGTACTTTTTGTTGATGATTTGTTTAAGGGTAAGATTACTGATAGTGATATAAATATTATGTTTGAGCTTATAAATCACAGGTATTTTAATAATTTGCCGGTTATTATTAGTAGTGAGTGTGGTGTTGATAGGTTGCTTGGTATTGATGAGGCTTTGGGTAGCAGGTTGGTTGAGATGAGTAAGGGTAGGATTGTTGAGCTTAGGGGAAGAGATCTTAATTATAGGATGTATGAATGATAGATAAGAATATATATTAGATTAAGATAATGGTTAAATTATAATAGATGTTTTTTGGTGAAATAATGAAATAATTATATTTTAAATATAATAGATAATATAAAACTATTATTTACTTATTATTTATTTTCTGCAATAATCTCTTCTATTTTATCAGCACATCTTCTACCTTTGCAACACCCAGCTGCCGCTTTTGTAGTTTCTTTCACTTTTTCTAAAGTATCAGCACCATTTTTAACTGCCTCTACAATAGTTTCTTCTGTAATATGTTTACAAAGACATACTTCTTTACTCATATTCATTCTCCTTCTACTCACTAAATCTCTTCTCAAAAATCCTCTTCAATACCATAATCTGTATTTAAAAGGACAGTTATATATTTATAGTATTACTATATAGTTATCTCATTAGTCATCTTATAAGTTTTTATCTTTAAAGCTTAACCCAGTAGTCATTTTACGGGAAACAGGCTGAATAGAGGGCTTCCGTAGACTATTTCCAGAAATTCATATAGAACGTCTTAGCAATTTTTCCAATAGTTTTTAGCGCTGTTGTCTAAGCAAAGCGTATGTGTAATAAGTTCAGCGCATTTATTGAAAAAATGAGCTTAGTCTCTCTTAATAACCGGAGTTCGTAGCCGTAGGAACCCCTCTATTCAGTCCGAACTTCCTTAAAAGTATCACCTAAGAGTTTGCTCTATAAACTATCTTCATAGGTTACCTAGCTACCTTACTAGTTCTCCTTAAAGACCAATTTGTTTCTTGTTTCAACCACGCACCACGTCGATCCAGTAGTGCTTTTATAGTAAGAGGAATGAATGGAGGTGTTCCGTAGACTACTTTTCGTAGGTTATCTTAGAGAGTCTTAGCGAATTTTTTCAATAGGTTTTAGCGCTGCTGTTTGAGCGAAGCGAGTTCAGCGCGTTTATTGAAAAAATGAGCTTAGACTCTCTTAATAACTGAAGTTTGTAGTCGTAGGAACACCTCCATTCATTCCGCCTTTACCTTAAAAGTACTTCCTATAACGCCTTAAGGGCAACTTGGTTTAATAATCCCCATGGACTATTGTAATGTGGTTGGAAGAAGAAGTCTGTAAGCGCAAGCTCCTCCACAGTCATCTTATTTTGAATTACTACTGAAAGTGTATTCATCATTTCAGTTAAATCATATTTAGATACGATTTGTCCACCAAGGACACGTCTTGAATCTGCATCATAAACGATTTTTAATGTTACTTCTTCAAATGTTACCATGAATTCTGGTCTATGTGTGCTTGTGATTTCGCATGATGCAATGTTCATAGATGTTGTTGCTTTTGCGATTTCTTCTGTCATACCTGTTGAAGCAATATTTAAATCATAAATTTTAATACCTGATGTTCCTTGTGTACCCATGTATTTAAGTTTTTTCTCTTTGATATTGTGGGCAATGATTGTTCCCATACGTACTGCATTTGTTGCAAGTGGGATATATCTGTTATCTCCTGCTGGATTGTAACGTACCATACAGCAATCTCCTGCTGCAAATACATCTTTTTCACTTGTTTCCATATAGTCATCCACTACGATTGCACCATTTGGAAGTGTTTCTAATTTATCTTTAACAAGTGCAGTATTTGGTCTAAATCCAATACATAATACTACAAGGTCTGCTTCATAAGTTCCTTTATCTGTTACAACGCCGCATACACTGCCAGCATTTTCTTCGAATTTTTGAACCTTTTCACCTAATGCTAATTTAATGCCGTGTGATGTGAAAGCTTCTTCTGCTTTATCTGTAAATGTTTGATCTAAGTATTTACTCATGATACGTGGTTCTGCATCAATAAGTGTAATATCTTTTCCTTTCATTTCGAAGGCTTCTGCAAGTTCTACACCAATGTATCCTGCCCCAACTACTACAACTTTTTTAGCTGTTTTAGCTTTTTCAATGATTGTTAAAGCATGATTGTAGTTTTTGCAAAGTTCAATGTTTGTCGCATCAATGCCTGGGATTGGTGGAATGATTGGCCATGATCCCATTGTTAAAATTAATTTATCATAGTTATCTGTGAAAACTTCACCTGTCACTAAGTTTTTAACTTCTACTTGTTTATTTTGGAAGTCAATGTTCATCACATCGTGTTCCATTCTTGTTACAACGCCAAGCTCAGCAAGTCCTGCTGGTGAGTTATAGAATAAACTTTCTGTAGTTGGAATAACGCCACCTACATTAAGGGCAATCCCACATGATAAGAATGAAATATTATTATTTCTTTCATAAACTGTAATTTCTGCTTCTGGGTGAAGTGTTTTTGTATTAACGATTGCAGCTGTTCCTGCATGTGTACATCCGATAACGATAACTTTCATAGTATCCGCCTCCATGTATATATGATTATTTTTATATTAAGTCTAACTTATTAACGTTATTATTTGATTTCCTCTATAATATATCATATCGGATAATTATTATCAACAAAAATATATTAGCTTTTAATATTTTATTACTTTGTAAATAAGTTCAACTTAAAACATCACGCCTAGCTTATGCATTTTTATCTCACTCTATGCCTTGGCCTAAAATAAACAGCTGCTACCAATGCATTATTGATAAAAACAAATAAACAGCCTTGGTAAAACTATCTCCAAAGCTGTTTATTTGTATCTTTTTACTTGCTATCTATTTATTTTCTCTAATTGTCTGGGCAATAGCTTTTGCCGCGAGACTTAGTTCTTCTTTTGTATGGGTACTCATTAATGCTGCTCTTAGGATGGCTTCTCCCCTTTTCACAGTAGGGTAACGAATAGCTGAAATAAAGTATCCTTTTTCTTTAAGCTGCTGCGCTACCTTTAAAGCCTGTATTTCATCTCCAATACGAATTGGCACAATGGCTGTTTCAGAAGTTACCTCAAGACCTTCTTCATTTAAACATTTACAAAACCACTTGATATTCTCTTGTAACCTATGGGCTCTTTCTGGTTCTTCCTCTAATAATTTCACAGCTCCTAATGCTGCCGCCATGGTCACTGGTGATAAAGAAGTGGAAAAGATAAAGCTTCTGGCTTTATTTCTCAGATAATCAATTAAAATCTGTTTGCCACATACATAGCCACCTTCACTACCCAAGGCTTTACTTAAGGTTCCCATTAAAATATCTACTTTTCCTTCTAGATGAAAATAGCTTTCTGTACCGCGTCCACCTTCACCAATTACCCCTGTTGCGTGGGCTTCATCAATCATTGAAAAGAGTCCATAGTTTTCAGCTATGCGTATAAGTTCTGGTAAATTCACAATGTCCCCATCCATACTAAAGACTGCATCACTTACAATCAATCCTCTTTTACATCCACTTGCGATAATCTTATTTTCTAGATCCACCATATCATTATGGGCATAAATGACCACTCTTGCTTTAGAAGCTCTACACCCATCAATAATGCTGGCATGATTTAAGGCATCACTAAAGATCACATCTTCCTCCCCACATAGGGCTGGAATAATACCTGCATTGGCGGCAAAGCCTGTATTAAATACTAAGGCGGCTTCTCTGCCTTTAAACTTCGCCAAAGCTTCTTCTAAACGTACATGAATAGGCGTTGTGCCTGTTGTGAGTCTTGAGCCTCCTGAGCCTGTGCCATATATTTTAAGTGCTGTCTTAGCATAGGCTTTTACTGTTTCATCATTACATAAGTCCAAATAGGCATTAGAAGCTAACATGAGCATCTCTTTGCCTTCCCATATCACATGGGCATTTTGCCCGCTTTCAATCACTTCTATTTGACGATATAAATTTTGCTGCTTTAAACTTGCTAGTGTTTGTTCAATGCGTTCCCACTTATTCATCTTGTCCCCCACTATGGTATTTGTACGAGTACTTTTTGTTTTTCTAAATAATGTATGCAGTCTTCTAGCGCCTCTTTATTTCCTCTAAATAAGAAGATACGTCCGCCTTGACTACTACCAAAAGGCTTTAAGGTAGTAATGCGTACATAGCCAAATGCCTTAGAAGCAATATAGCCTGTCACATAATCTGGATCATCGGAGATACATAATTCCCCCACAATATTAGGATGATTAGCGACTTTAGTGGCAAGAACTAGGGCTTCATTAAAATGATTTTTGTTTAAACTCATTTCTGCCCCATCCCTAGTCACAGCATCCATATAAGTGGCACGTACACCTCTTTCTGGATTAGGCTCCATTCGTTCTAATGTCTCCACATTTAAAATCATGGCCCCACGCATGGCATAGCTTTTTTCCCACATAGCCAATATTTCATCAATATGTTCCAGTTGTAATTTTTCTAAATAACTTCGTACTACGCTTTTTCCTTCTGCGACTGTGTGTGTTTCCACCTTTGTAACAGGTAATGCCTCTAAATGCTGTAATTCTGACTCTTCTATAGCTTCTATCTTTAAATTAATAAAATCTGGTTTACCTTTACTATGATTTAAGGCTCTTTTTAAAAGGCCTGTACAATAACTTTCTAAGTTTTCCTCTGTCACTATTTTTTCAGCTCCTGAAATGTGCTGTCTCTGACCTAATTCTTCTTTAGAAGCCCTCATTTTAATACTATATCGTTCCATAAAATCCCCTCTAAACTTTATCTTTGCACTCTAACTTGTAATTCGTATGCCTTAGAATGCGTTGAAACACAGGATAAAACAAGCCTGCTACAACTGCTGTAAAAATCATCCCTGGCACTGCCCCTAATATGAGTACTTTATAATCCGTATGTAAAATACCCCCTAACACAATACGCCCTGCTATTGTGCCTAAAGGCCCACTTATAAGTAAACTTATAGGATTTACCCCTATCACTGTAATAATCAGTCCTACCACAATGCGAAAGACCATGGCAACTGTCACATTTAAAATGGTATGGGTGCCCATTAATAAGTTGATACAGCTTGCCAAAATCCCTATGCCTAAATAACGTCTAAATCCTAAACTTGCCGCAATACATACTGCAAAAGGTGCTGAAAGTTGAAATTCTGTTCCGGGTATAATGCCTGGTATTTTAAAGGTGCCCAATAGAGCTAAAATGCTGCCAAGCAGCGCAGTGGTTGTTAACTCTTTAACTGGTACTTTGGTACTCATAATCTAAACCAAGCTTTCATCGTATCTAATATTTGAACGAGCTCTTCTTCCTCAATGACATAAGGCACCATGGCATACATATAGTTTAGAAATGGACGACTAAACACCCCACGTTGATAAGCAAACTCTTGGAAGCCTTTGAGTGTTTCAGCTTCATTGACTTCAATACATACACAGCCTCCCATGATACGTACCTCTTTAATACGTGGGTCACTAAAGCCTGCCATCTCTCTTCTTGTGACGGCTTCAATCTGTTTAATCTTGCCCATATAATCTTCTCTTTCAAAAAGCTCTATGGCTTTAAGGGCTACACTACAAGCTAAAGCATTGCCCATAAAGGTAGGTCCATGCATTAGGGCATCTGTTGGCTGATCACTATAAAATCCCTGAAAGACTTTGTGATTGGCTACGGTTACGGCATGTCCGATATAGCCACCTGTTAGCGCTTTTCCAAGTACTAAAATATCTGGTTGCACTAAATCTGCTACAAATCGATAACCTGTTCTACCAAATCCTGTAGCCACTTCATCAAATATTAAAAGGACATCATATAAGTCACAAAGTTCTCTGGCACGTTCAAGGAAATCAATATGATACATACGCATACCACCTGCTCCTTGAAGCAGTGGCTCTACAATGAAACAAGTTAACTCCTTTCCATATTGTTGAAAAACGGCTTCTAAGGCTGGTATCTCTGTCACAATATGTATCACATCTTTTTTCTCATTAAAGGCAAAGTGATAATCTTCATCATCCCCTACCTCCATAGCCTTAAAAGTATCCCCATGATAGGCATGTTCTAAGGCTAGGATTTTATGACGTTTGCTCCCCCTATTGGTGTTATATTGTAAGGCCATTTTCAAGGCTACTTCCACAGCCACGCTACCTGAGTCTGAAAAGAAACAATAATCCAGGTCCCCTGGCAACCAGCTTTGTAACTTTTCTGAGAGTTTTAAAACCGGGTCATGGGTTAAGCCCCCTAACATGACATGAGCGAATTTGTCCACTTGTGATTTAATGGCTTCATTTAACTCTGGATGTTTATAGCCATGAATCACACTCCACCAAGAAGATACGGAGTCAATTAACTTCTGATCTTCTGTATATAAATAAACCCCATTAGCATCTACAATTTTATAAGGTGCTTTCATTGTTTTCATTTGTTCATAAGGATACCAAATCATCTTTTCCCCTAACCTTTCTATTGTCATTGTTTCCTGCAAATTACTACCTTTGTCTTATTTCCTGCTACCTCTATTTTTCCAATCTGACTTCATAACCTAACTGGCTAAGTAACTGTAAGTCTGTTTCCACTGTAATCCCTGCTGTAGTAAGCATATCTCCAGAAATGGCTGCATTGGCCCCACTTGTAAAACATCTTTCACCTTTATCCTCAAGCAATCCTCTTCCCCCTGCAAGACGAATAGAGCCATCTGGAATTAAAAATCTAAAGATTGCTACAATCCTGCAAAGCTCCTCATTAGTTAAAATACGATTGTGTTCATAAGGTGTCCCTGGAATAGGATTTAATAAGTTTACTGGAATAGATTTAACCCCTAATTCTCTAGCCGTTAAAACCATATCAATGCGATCTTCCATCGTTTCACCAAGTCCCATAATCCCCCCTGAACAAATAGAAAGCCCTGCTCTTTGTGCGGCTTTTAATGTTTCGATTTTTTCATCATATGTATGGGTTGTGCAAACCTCTTTGAAAAATCTTCTAGAAGACTCTAAATTACAATGTACTCTAGAAGCCCCTGCTGCCTTAATTTTACGAAATTGAGCTTCATCTAAAAGGCCAAAAGATACACAGACTTCAATGCCTGTCTCTGCTTTAATGGCTTTAATACTTTCACACACCTGATCGACTTCTTCACCAGATAAACGTTTTCCTGATGTCACAATGGAATAACGTAGTACACCACGTGCATCATTATTTTTAGCTTGTGCCATTAGCGCCTTGGTACCTAATAATGGATAACTTGCTTCACAATTTGTATGATAATGGGCACTTTGAGAACAGTATTTGCAGTCCTCTGAGCATTTGCCACACTTTCCATTAATAATGGTACACATATCAAAACGATTCCCACACATTGCTTTTCTAATTTCATCTGCTGCCTGTGTAAGGGCATCTATAGGTGCATCTATTAATGTTAGGGCTTCTTCTTTGCTCATCATGCCACCAGCTAAAACTTTTTCTTTAAGTGTTACAACGTTACCTATCATCTCAATCCTCCGTTTTAATATTGTAAACTTTTATATAATATTCAGTTTACTATTTGTTTGTATCATAGCACTTTGTTCTGACATCGTCAACCTTATATTTTTCAAAAGTTTACAATATACTACAAAAAATAGCCCACATCATTGATGTGAGCTATTTTCATAGTCTTACCTCTTAACTTAGCACTTAGATTTCTAAAGTTCTTGTGGCAATGCGTTTACCAAAGTAATCATCATGTTCTACAAAAAGCATCGTTGGCTTATACTTTAAAATAGCCTGCTCTAACTGCTCACTAAAATAAGTGTCCATGTAAAGGCTCATCAAATAAAATCATATGATTTTCTTCAGCTAAAGTACGGGCAATATTCACTTTCTTCACTTCTCCACTACTAAATGTTTCAAGTGGACGTTCTAAGAAGCTTTCAGGGAGTTCAAAGTAGTCACAAAGCTCTAAGAATCTTGTATAAACAGGATTACCTACTGTCTCTTTGAAGCCATCTTGAATATAGCCTTTTTTCCAAGTTGGCTCCTGCCCTACTCTAGCTATTTTGAGCCCTTCTGCATAGCTAATGGCTTCACTACAAAGTTCACGGCTTAAAAGTTTTAGAAGGGTACTTTTACCTGCCCCATTCTTACCTTTTATCCAAATGCGGTCCCCTTTATGAATTTCATAATTAAAGCCTTTTAAAATTTCCTTGCCACTATCCTTGTATTTAAAGTTTAATTCTTTGATTTGTACAAAGCTTTCTACTTCTAAATCATCTTTTTGATACATCACTAAAGGTTTCACTTCTTCATAATTTTGAAGGAGTTGTTTCTTCATATCAATATGCTCTTGCACTCTAGCTTCTGAACGCTTGGCTTGGCGCATATAAGTTTCTACCCCATTGGCACGCCCATTACCAGCATATTGATACTTCTGCATATTCCCAATATCTGCCCAAGTACGGTTTGACTTGGCACTACGTTCTAATTGGGCAATTTCTTCTTCTAATCGCTCTCTTGTTCTAAATTCATATTCCTCTTTTTTATCTTTGTTATGCTTCCAGCTTGTGTAATTGCCTTTTTCAATAGTAATATCACTCTTATTAATTGAAATTACATGATCAATGACTTCATCCAAGAATGAACGGTCATGAGAAACGACAATGAAACCTTTTTTCTTCTTAAGGTAACCTATCACTGCTGCCTTACCACTTTCATCTAAATGGTTAGTTGGCTCATCTAATAAAATAAAGGCTTTCTTTCTTAAGAATAAAGTAAGGAGCATAATGCGCGTTTTCTCTCCACCTGATAAAGTCTCAAACTCTCTATCTAATAAACTGGCCTCTAACTGCATTTCATCCATTTCTTTAAGGATTTTACTCTCGATTTCATAACCATCAAGCTCTAAATACTGCTCTTGAAGCATAGAATATTCATCAAATCTCGCTTCATCATTTCTACTTATAATCTCATCCATGGTTTCTTCCATAGACTTTAGTTTACCAATATTTTCTTTGATAATATCAATCGTTTTTGTATAACCACATTCAATGGTATAAGGGAAATATTCTACTTTCATTGGCAACGTAATATTCCCTTCAGTTGGTTCAAGCTTGCCACTTAAAAGCTTTAATAAAGTCGTCTTCCCACGCCCATTACGCCCTATAAGCCCTAGCTTCCAATCTGTTTTAATGATTAAATTTATATTTTCATAAACAGGATTATAAAAATCCTCATAGTGATAGCTCATTTTATTAATTGTAATCTTCGACATATTTATTCCTCTGTTTCATCTTAATAAACGCTATCTATTGTATCACATTTAAGGAGGGTTGCAAAATAAGCGTCGGGAGTCGTAGGTGAGACTAGCTACACCTTCCGTAATTTGTGAT
>USPX01000054.1 GCA_900556665.1 uncultured Eubacteriales bacterium | reverse complement strand
TACTTCGTATTAAGCTAATATAGTCATCATAACTTTTATTTTGATCTGGTATTCTATTAAAACTAATATTAATCACATTGTATTTGTTAATATGCTTCTCGTAGCTTTCTACCTTGCTAATCTTAAGTTTATCAAAAATCCCATTTGCGCTTACTGCCTTAGAATAATAGGCCCCTAACATATCTGCAACGCTAGACTTTCCAAATCTTCTAGGTCTTGTAATACAAACGTATTTATCTGATGTATTTACGCGTTCATTTAGCCTTTCTATAATCAAAGACTTATCTACAAAATATTTGCTCCCCGCTAATTCCTTATAATTCTCAAAGGGTTTATTTGTATTTAAATACATAGCCAATATTCCTCACCTCCTCATATATCATTGTTTCATTATGATTATCGTCTTCTATCAACCATATTATACTTAATTATATTGTATCAGACATCTACTTTCTCTTCTATTCTTAGTCTGTTTTATACTAAACCTATCCACTTTATCATAAAGTTCCAATCCTTTATACTTCCATCTGTTTCTAATATGTCTAGATACACCCCATCACCTTTTCCTACTTCCCAAATAGCACCCATGGAATTTCTATTTTCCGTTACCTTATTTTCTCTTAACCAATTTGCTAAGACTTCTTTACCTTCACCATATTTATGATTCACATATCCTACAATATAAATATCAACCAAGCTAGCTCCTATTTCATGGGGCTTTAACCTGAGAATATGTTGTCTAATAGTCTCCTCACGTTCTTCTTCATTGGCATGCATTAATTCTCTCTTAATTTGTTCTATGTGATAAGCCTTAAAGCTTCTCTTATTCCATTGTTGTAACTTTTCTTCTTGCCAATCTAGCTTTTCTAGGTGAACTAACATATTTTTTAAAGTTGCCATAGTTGGAATTACTTTAGTTGTGATACTCCTGCCTTTTACATGATTGGGTAATTCTATCTTTATATTCATATAACTCCCCCTCTATCTCAATTCTATTTTCACAATATAATCTATCTCTTTATAAACAACATTTTCTCTCTACCCTGCATAGCAGTAACATACTTTGTCCCCCTTATAGTCTTTTTATCACTCCAACCAATTTCCCCATTACTTTGAAATCCCCTTCACTTATAGAAATGGGTTCATACTTAGCATTTTCGCTTACAAGTAACACTGTGTCTCCCATCATCATTGGAAATTATGTCGTTGTGCCTCCGTTATAGTAAGCTGCTATAATATCATGATTTCCTACATTAACCCCCACTTCAATAACGACATAATTTCCATCTTCAATGCCTATACCAATCATGCTGTCACCTTTGACTTGTAATATATAGGAGCGGCTTGCCTTAGTACCTATAAGTTCATAAGGCATGATGAAATCTCCTCTGACTTCATCAATGATTTCTATTGGTTTACCTGCTGCAATATCTGAGTAGACGTGAAGTCGTAATAATTTTTCTTCCTCTAACGCCACCTCTGCTAAATAAACTTCTCTAGAACTTAAGTCTCTTTCAAAATTTGTCGTGCGTTGTGTAGCATAATCTGTATAACTATAAGTTTCAATACTACTTGGAAAAAGTCCCGCATGACATACTGGTATGTCTTTAATCACATTAAACTTCTCATCTAAGAAGGCAATATGTTTCCCATTTGTTGCAATGCCATAAGGCACATTGCTTACATTCATATAAGACTTTAATTGTTCAATAGCTTCTCGTATTGGCACTTCTTCTTTTTTTGTTTCTATAAATATGTAAGGCGTTTGTGTTCTATTATTCATAACTGCTACATCTACTTTGCCTGTTTGAGAAAAGTTTCTTACAGGGTATTCTACTTTAAGTATTTCTTTAGGATAACCATAATTATGTATGAGTTCACTCATTATCCATTGTCTCACAGATTCTTCATGCGTTGTTTCATTAGCTAGCTCATCTCTAAATAAATATTTTTCATAAGGTACCATGTAATAAGCATTCATGCGACTACCACTTTGTATACTTAAATATTGTGGGTTAATTTCACCCATAAATTTAGAGGCTGTGCCATAAGAACACATATATAATTTTTCTTGTGCTCTTGTCATCCCTACATAAAGAAGTTTACGTTCCATAACCTCTTCCATTTTTACTTCCATAGGCTCGGCACCTTTAGTTGTATAAGGAATAACATCTTGATTAAGGTCTACCAAAATAACAACTTTAAACTCTAGCCCTTTCACAGAGTGAATCGTTAATAACTTTACTTTGTTACAACTAAAGCTTTCTTCTTGATTATTTTTAAATAAAATGCTCTCAATGCCTTTTTCTTTAAGTGCATCTTGAATAAGGGCTAAGTTTTTATTGAGTTTCGAAACGACAGCTATATCTTCTAATGCATAACCTTCTCTAAGTAACGTCTTAATTTGTCTTACGATATAAAAATTTTGTTCCTTACTATTTTCAAAATGCCTATAGACAGGATATTCCCCATGTCTTTCTAAAAGGGTAGGTTTCACAAAGTCTTCATCAGCTATCAGATTCCCTTCATTTAAAAGTAAACTATACGCACACTCTGAGATTTCCGTTGTCGTACGATAATTTTTATTAAGTTTATACCCCTTTCCCGTCATATCATAACCAATACTTTTAAAGGAACGTCCCTTTACAAGCCATGCCTGAGAATAAATGCTTTGTGCCTCATCCATTAAAAATAATATAAAATCCCCTCAACTTCTTCCATTAATTTAAATACAGCTTCACGATTTTTGCTATTTTTATAAAGTCTACTAGGGCCTTCCCCATTACCAATCGTGCGTCCTATACGATCTGCTTCTTGATAGGTTTCTAAGCTTGTGTAATTGCACCCTCTAATCCAGTTCATCTCATCATAAAGGAACTTCATATTTTGATGACTTATAAGTGTTACCTTAGGATACTTTTCTTTTATATTATTTATTGCAGTCTGTAAAATCTCATTAGGCACACGCCATACTAATTCTATTTCCTTATGATTTTCTTTCTTCCACTTAATAAAGTAACGCATCATAATGGCATCAATATTTTTGACAACCACAGGACTTTCCTTCTTATTAGGCACTTCCTCCCCCTTTTCCGCCATAATCTGCCCATAAAGATACTCTATATATCTTGTAAGGGACTTATTATAGGTTACAAAAAGTATCTTATCCCCCAAATCACAATATTTTTCTAACAAATACGGAATACGATAAACCCCTACGGAAGTTTTTCCTGAACCAGCTATTCCCCGAATTACTGCATGCCCCATAGCACCATTTTCAGCTAACTTTTGCTGCTCTTTATTAAGCTTCATAAAAACGCCCCCTTTATTTAAATTTATTATACAATATACAGATAATTCATTCTATATTTTCAAAATTTTTATACTAATTATGATTCATCATCCCTTCTTCTTTTTCTGCTAAAATATATGCATCACATATTCAAGAAAGGTTAAATGTCATGACTAAAATCTCTAAAAAAAATTTAATTACTCATAAAAAGACCGTTATATTTTCCTTCATTTTAAGCATTTGCTTGGCACTTGGACTCTTTGTAAGCCAAAAATTTTATCATGCA
This sequence comes from uncultured Eubacteriales bacterium, assembly GCA_900556665.1. The sequence continues at coordinate 6,517 of USPX01000054.1, read as the reverse complement.
GATGCTACTGCTATGGCAAATTTAGATTCAACTTCAGCTGTTACAGTGGTAAAAAACGCTGACTATTATGCCTTCATCCCAAAATCACCAGCCAGTAAATCAGCCTTTATCTTATATCCTGGTGCGCTAGTAGATGCCGAATCTTATGCCCCACTTATGGCCCAATTAGCTGAACAAGGCTATACCAGTTTCATTGCAAAAATGCCCTTGAACATGGCTATATTAAAAAAAGATGCTGCTGATCAAATCATTACAGATTATCCAAATATCACAGACTGGTATATAGGTGGTCACTCCTTAGGCGGTGTTATGGCAGCAAGTTACACTGATGAAAACCCTGACCTCATCAAAGGCATTGCTTTCCTAGCTTCTTATCCTAACAAAGACTTAGCAGATCAAACACTTAAAGTTGTCTCTCTTTACGGCACTAACGACGGCGTCCTCAATATGTCCGCTTATAAAGAAGCTAGGCCACTCTTACCAACAGCTTCTGCTCATTACAAAGAACTACCTATTCCAGGTGGTAATCATGCAGGGTTTGGAAATTACGGTCCACAATCTGGGGACAATACTGCTACCATTTCAGCTGAAATGCAACAAGAACTTACGGTTGATGCCATCATTAATTTAATGAACGAATAAAAATAATGCTTTTCTAAAAATAACGGCATATCATACAATCTAAAAAGAAGCATAGGCTACATTACACGCCTATGCTTCTTAAATTTTAAGCTTTTTTTAGCTCTTCATTTACAATCCAATTTCTATTTTCATCCCACAAGTGTGGCAAAACGCCTACCACTGCATCTGTATTAAGTAAACCATAAATATGAGGATATGCCACCCCACAATTACCGCCATCTTCCCATTTAATTTCAGCTTCCACTTTCTCCGTATCAATCATAAGTATCACTAAATTTTCTTCAATGTCTTTAAAGTTAGACACCACTCTTGGATATGTTGATACTTCGCTACAATGAATAAATCCATCCAATTCCAAGTATGCCTCACCATAATAACTTTTATCTTTATACCGCTCCCATGTTGCTTCTTTCAAGCAATGAATAATAATCATAATATCCTCCTGAAAATAATATTTAATGCTGATTATATCATCATATTCCCAAGAATAATATACTATTTAGTAAACTTTTCTAATCAACAAAAAGGAGCACAAGAGATGTATCACCACACTTATATATATCACAAAAAAATAGGTCATCCCTATCGAACTTTATTTTTTTATGAAGCTTACTTTTTCATTAATAAGCTCACTAACCTTTCTCCTATTATCTCCTCATTCTCTTCTAAATCTATTCTTATTGCGCTCATAAGTACTACGCGATCTTCAATCTTTACCTTTACTTCTTTATCTATTTTGTTATCCTGCTCACTACCTAAAAATTTAGGATATACTAATATAATTTTTTCGCATCTGTAGCTTATACCATAGGCGACCATTTGATAAATATCATCTCTGCCTACTTTAAAGTCATCTTCCTGTCCTACTAGTTCTTTATACTTTGCATCTAAAATATATCTCGCTTCGTTCCCTTCATATATACTTATATCTGGTAATAGTTTAATACATTCCTTCTCCTCTATCTTACCTAAATAGTGCAAAGGCCCTTGATATTTGACAGTATACTTTTTGGGCATAAAGTTTTTTAAAACAACATAAATATATCTTTCAAATAGCTTATTTAAAGGCACCAAGAAATTAAATATTTTCTCATTACCTTCATGCATGGTAGGTGAACTATTATAGTAAAATAATTTTGCCATATTAAAGATCGGTTCATAATTAGCATTTAAACGATTGAATTGAACGCTTTCCCATATTCCTTTATGAAGATATACTGTTGCAACATCCTCAAACCATAAAAGTGCCTTTTGTAATTGCATTTTACTATTTTGTACTTTCGTTTTCTTTACTAACTGTAAAATAACTGTTTTTAATATGCGATTCAGTAATGTATTCTCTGTAAAATAACTTATACTTACATAATGTAAGTGGGGTTTATAAGAATTCTTACTTATAGTCTCTTGAAAATTAATCTTTCCTTTAATATAAGATTGATTTTCATTGAAAACTTCATAATCCCTATTCATTTCCCTTGATACCATTTTTAAAAGCTGATTGATAAATATATTTATATAGAGTTCAAATAAATCACATTCAAAAGTATCCATTTGTTGTGGCATAGGTAATTCTTTTACATTTAAAAATCCTGAGTAATTAAGTAGCTTAATCATCACCTGAAATGCTCTTTGATAGCTCAGTTGTGTTTTCAGATTTCTCGCTACTTTAGGATAAATTAATAATCTTGTTTGATTAACTTGTATAAAGCCTACATAATGTTTAATAAGTAATGTATGGTCAGCTTGCAATATTAGATTATTATTTCCTAATATTGTCTTCATACTTAGGATATCTTTTTCCTGCTCTCTAGTTAACCCAACTTTTTGCTGACTATCTTCAAAGACAATGATTACTTTATTCTCCCCCATTAGACTGCTCCTCATAAATTTTTTTGATATTGATTTCAAATTCTGAGGCTGTGTTTTCTACTGAATTCATATCTAAATAAATAATATTACCATAATCATCATAAAAGTCTTTGCCAACAATATTTCTTAATGTAGTTATATCATTGTAAAAATACTCGCCTAATAAAGGTAAGATTTTATAATACCATGTTTGATATAAGTCTTTTAAGTTATCTATTCCCATGAAATAAGCATGTCCAATCCTATGGTCACGATCATACTTTTTCATAATCTTTTCATTTAATGCTTTCATGAGCTTCGTTAAATCTACTTGATCATTAATAATTGCATTACAAGTCTCACTAATAACCGTTTCATCTGGCTCGATTTCAACAAATGTAAAGCGTCTTCTAAGGGCAGTATCTATAACGGCAATGGAACGGTCTGCTGTATTCATAGTACCAATAATATAAAGGTTATCTGGCACTGTAAATTCTTTTTTAGAATAAGGTAATGTGGCTTTTAACCTGCCTCTTTTATCTTGTTCAATTAAGGTGATTAATTCCCCAAATATCTTTGAAATATTCCCCCTATTAATTTCATCTATTACCATGTAATAAGGTCTTATCTCTTCTTTATCACCAATCACCATTCTATTCTTCGTGCAGGTTGTTATAATTTCAATAATATCTGATACACTCATACGATTTAAGGCATAAATTGTTTTTAAGGTAAGGATTTTCTTATTATATTTTAAAATATTAATAGGATACTCTAACCCCTCAACCCACTCTACCTCTCTTCTATGTGCATAGCTTTGCCCTTGTTTATAAATATAATCTGATTTGATAATCCCTATTTTTCTTATTGTCTCGGGACCATCATAAATAAGAACTACATCTCCACAGTTCATTTCATTTACTAATGCATTTACACTACTGGCATCATTGGTTGGTTTTTTTTCACTAGATTTACTAAGCTCATTATAAATATCATCATAAGAATAATTGCTTAAATCTTCATCCTCCAACCATCCTATGGCAATCTCATGTTGCTTAATACATTTATTGTATAAGTCTTCATTTTTACGTTCACCTAAGGATACCTTCCAGATTGTACTATCGGCATTAATACGGTTAATATACTGTGAATTTTCTTTATTTCTAATCAATTCTTTTTCTGCATTAATACAATGTTCTTTAAAAATACCATTTTCAATTTTATATCCTACCTTACCTTGGTCTGTATCACTTAAAACAGGTCTAATGCCTTCAATGAATTCTTCATAAGAATAAGCTTGATGAAAAGTAATATTTTTAATTCTATTTTCTTGTAAAGCTACTTCATAGCCACCTTTAACACCAACATATTTTCTTTCAAATGCCTCTATTATTTGCTTGGTTGCATAAGTCTTTCCTGTTCCTGGAGGTCCATATAAAATCATATTCGGATTAAAATTTAATAGATTAGCTAACTTCTCATGTTGTGCTAATATTTCTTCTACCTCAATATCATCTTCTTCAATTAGTGAACTATTATCTTTATTACTATTATCTACCACCTTATTAGACTTAGTCTTTTTACGTCCAACTAAAACGTTGTCATAAAGTTTTACTAAAGTAGGTACCTTACAATAACCTCTTTCTTGTAGCTCTTCTATTAAATTAGTAAGGAACTTTCGCTTCTTACTCGCATGATCCTGTAATGCATAGACATTTAATTCCTTAATAGAATAATACCCTTCCTGTTGATTTCTTGTCCTATATAATGCATCTAATTCTTCATATATTTCGAAGGTATCTCCTGTAAATCTTTCTATTTCCTCAATCTTCATTTCTTCTAGATTGTTAATATGTACACGAATGTCGCCTTCTTTATACTGTACATTGGCACCTTCTAGAGCAATGTATATATTAATCGTATTTCCCTTAAAATTAATTTCTTCAGCTGATGGACATTTTTCATCTACAGTAATAGGAATAAATCCAAGTCCTCTAACACTTTTAGCAAGTTTATTGACCAAGTTGAGGTCCTGTTTAAAATGTTTATACCTGCCAAAGTCATTTGTTATACTCACATCTTTATAAGTCTTGATTTCTTCAAACTGTAGCACATGGTCATCTGTAGGATTTACTTGATTCTTCATTGTCGTATACTGCTTTGCTCGCCATAGTGCCACAATTTTTCCACCATAGCCTATAAAGACATAATCCCCTACTTTTACATCCCCATACCAACTACTTCCTTCTTCACCTGCTGCATAATACTTTTTCTCAATTTGTTCAGGATACTTCGTACTAAATTTACCTAAAAATAATCTCTTCATATTTCATCCCCTTATAATTCTTGATACTATTAGTATACTCTTTTTTATTACCTCATCAACTTCCACTGTGGATTATAACTTACATTGTCATACCACATTTGCAAAGGTTGTTGATGCCTTATCTCACATACTCAATAATGAGTCAGGAGAATCAGCACTAAGCCGTATGGATGCAGCCCAATATTCACCTAAAGCAAACTATGATAATGCTGCTTATAATGCAGCCAAAGAAGATGACCAATACCTTTGCACCGATGCTATTGCTACAGAAAAGTATGTCTCTTCCACCTATAACAACGACCTCCTCCAATTTGCTCTACAGAAGTTCGCGAAACTCTAAACCACATTTAAGCCGACGAACAAAACCACGCCGAAATGATTTACAAATACAAAACCGTCAACGGCATGTCATAAAATTTAAAAAGAAGCGTAGGCTATATTACACACCTATGCTTCTTTTTAAATTTGCCGTATTTATTTATCTTAGTATTTCTTCTATCTTGCACTGATGCTCCTTTGTTTTAGAATCATAACAAATGGCTACTGCTAAGATTTTCTCATATTCTTTTATCATCTTTTGTGCATATTCTTTTTCCTTAATTTGATTAATTGCCACTTCAGGCACTTCATCTTTTTTAAGTTCCACTATAAAAGCTGTATCATTCTTTCTTCTCGGATAAAAAGTAAAATCTGCATAGCCTTTGCCTGTTTTTTCTTCTCTTTCGACTCTATAACTATCCCTAGCTGAAAGGTATGCCAGTGTTAATACGCATGATAAACTGTTTTCATCGTTGTATTGTAAAATTGGTATTTCTGAATTATGGATATTATGAAGAATGTCCTCTACAGTCTTTGTATCTCCATTAACTGTTGCCTTTAACATTTTTCTAGAGTCTTTAATAATCTCTGATACATATCCGAAAGCTTTATCTTTTAATGCCTTTTCAAACTCTCGCATTAATTCTTTGTTTGGAATCTTTAAGTAACCATCATAATAAGATAAAAATCCAAGTACAATCATCGCCGAATAAATTTCTTCTCTTGTTTTAGGTTCACCTTGACCTGCTCTAAATTCTTCATCTATAATGACATCTATTTCTGCCCCCGAAACCATTTCTATAACATCATCTCTAACTTCTAAAGTATTATATTTTAGATATTGTGCCACTTCTGCCATAGCACCTGTATTAGTCCAATAGCTTTCACAATGATTATTTTGCAAAGCCTTAACTACTGAGTGTGGATTATAGATTCTATTACCTTCTACTGTAAAATAGCCATTATACCATTTCTCAAGTTCTTTAAACTGTAATTTGCTATTTTTGTGACATAACGCTAATACCTCTTCTTCTGTAAAACCAAAATATTCACTAAACTGTCTATCCTTTAAGAAGGTAAATTCATCAAACATATTGAGAGCACTCCCACTGGAATACTTTTTAATAGGCAGAACCCCTGTCATATAAGCTAATGCTACATATGGTTGGTCTTTTAAAAGATTTCTCAGGAATTCTAAGAACTCATTTTGATGTTCTTCAAATAAATTATTATTAAAAATATAATCCCACTCATCAAAGATAAAGATGAATTTATCATTAGTAGTGAGCAGCATATCACTTACAGTAAAATAGCTTTTAAATTCTACATCTGGATAACTGCTCTTAATATCATCTATTAATGTACTTCGTATTAAGTTAATAT
>USPX01000053.1 GCA_900556665.1 uncultured Eubacteriales bacterium | reverse complement strand
ATGGACAGGCTGCTATAGTAGGTGGTATTTTAGTGGAGAAAAAAGTCATTTTCACTAAGATGAATAAAAAAATGGCCTTTTTAACATTAGAAGATACAGTGGGTACTATGGAAGTTATCGTATTCCCAAACTTATATGAAAAATTTGCAAGGATTAATGAAGAACGTGTGTTCATCGTCAAAGGACGTGTGTCTATCAAGGAAGAAACAAATGCAGTAATCCTTGTCGATGATTTAACAACTTTAGAGAATATTCTAAACCCTGGATGCGATGAACCCCATATTTTACTACGTTTAGAGGAGGGGCAAAGAACACCTGAAATACGTAATGGGTTACTAAATATCTTCTTAAATTATGCAGGTAGCACAAAAATAATTGTGGAAAATGTCGAAAATGGAGAAAGGAAACCGTTTCCACCTAAGTATAATGTTACAGTTTGTGATACTCTAATTAGAGAAATAGCCGATTTAATTGGAGAAAACAATATTATTGTTAATAAATAGTCAAAAACTATTGCCATTTAGCCTTGTTTTAAGTAAAATAAAGTTGGTTATAGGCATGATGAGCCTATAATAGCTAGATGAGTTAAGTGGAATTTCAATTTAAAAAATTGAGATAGTTCAGTTGATAAAAAGTAGTTAGCAAATCAATAAACAACCATAAGGGGGTTATTTCATGAGTAATAAAGTAAAAACAATTGGTGTTTTAACAAGTGGTGGTGACGCACCAGGTATGAACGCAGCAATTCGTTCAGTTGTTCGTGTAGCTACAGCACGTGGCTTAAAAGTAATGGGCATTAATAAAGGATACAATGGTTTACTTTCAGGTGACGTTGTAGAATTAACACCAAGAAGCGTATCTGATATCGTTCAAAGAGGTGGAACAATCCTCCAAACAGCACGTTGTCTTGAATTCATCAAACCAGAAGGACAAGCTCGTGGTGCTGAAATGTGTAAGGTGTTCGGAATAGATGGACTTGTTGTAATCGGTGGAGACGGTTCATTCCAAGGTGCAGAGAAACTTGCTAACTTAGGAATTAACACAATCGGTATCCCAGGAACAATTGACCTTGATATCGCTTGTACAGAATATACAATCGGTTTTGATACAGCTGTTAACACAGCTATGGATGCAATCAACAAAATCCGTGATACATCTACATCTCACCAAAGATGTTCTATCGTAGAAGTAATGGGTAGAAATGCTGGTTACATCGCATTATGGTGTGCAATCAGTTCAGGTGCTGAAATGGTACTTATCCCAGAAAAAGAAAGACCATCTGATGAAGAAATCATCAAAACTATTCTTGAAAACAAACAAAATGGTAAAAAACATTGCATGATTATCGTTGCTGAAGGTATCGGTGGATCAGAAGCTCTTGCTAAAAAAGTAGAAGAAGTAACTGGTATCGAAACTCGTGCAACTATCTTAGGACACCTTCAAAGAGGTGGATCACCAACAGCTGTTGACCGTGTACATGCGGCTATGATGGGTGCTAAAGCAGTAGATTTATTATGCGAAGGTAAAGCTAAACGTGTTGTATCTTACGTTAAAGGTGAATATGTAGATTACGATATCAATGAAGCGCTTCAAATGAAGAAAAACATTGATGAGTACATGTACGAAGTTAGTAGCTTATTAGTATAAGTCATAGATGATTAAAGGAGCCGATAAGGCTCCTTTTTTTAGTGAAAAATACCTATTAATTATGAAGAAGCTCAGTGGGAAAGGCTAGAAATTTTACGATGAATCATATACAATAGGGTTTATCAAAGGTTTTTAAGGAGAGAAAAGATGAAACAGCACGAAAATCTTAGATTTTTAAAGAAGCATCGATGTAATGCGATTACAACGTATTTAGGACCATCTCAAGTACTTGTTGTGGGTTTCATGTTAGTGATTTTGCTTGCAACACTGGTGTTGATGTTACCTATAAGTAGCAAGGAAGGAGTGCACACGCCTTTTATACAGGCTTTATTTACAGCTACATCTGCAGTTTGTGTAACAGGGCTTACAGTGGTGAATACAACGGCCCATTGGTCTATTTTTGGTAAGTTTATTATTATACTTTGTATACAAGTGGGCGGCCTTGGATTTATGACTTTAGTAAGTATGATTTTCATTTTATTAGGTCGTAAAATTACATTACGTAATCGTATGATTATGCAAGAGGCCTTTAATTTTAATACAACTGCTGGGATTGTTAAATTTACAAGATATGTTGTAAAAGGCACATTTTTTGTAGAGGGGATAGGTGCTATTTTACTTGCCCTTGCCTTTATTCCAGAGTATGGATTTGTAAAAGGAATTGTCTTTGGAATCTTCCATTCTATCTCAGCATTTTGTAATGCAGGCTTTGATATATTAGGAGAAGGTGGTTTGGCGGCTTATCGCGGACATACTTTAATTAATTTTACCCTTATGGCCCTTATTATTATAGGGGGGTTAGGATTTGCCGTATGGGTAGATACTTATAATGCCATTATGTTTAAATTGAAAGCAAAAGAACACATGTCATGGAAACGTGCTTTTCATAAGATGAGTGTCCATAGTAGATTAGTATGGATTATTACAGTGGCCTTATTATTGGGTGGTTTTGTATTCTTCTTTTTTGCAGAGCTTAATAATCCAGCTACATTTGGCGGCCTATCTTTCAAAGAGAAGCTTTATACAGCCATGTTCCAATCTGTTACAACTCGTACAGCAGGATTTAATACATTGCCATTAGGTGAAATGACAGATGCATCTAAGCTGATGACGATTTTACTCATGTTTATAGGTGGTTCGCCAGCGGGCACAGCAGGTGGGATTAAAACGGTAACAATGGGTGTACTTATTTTATGTACACTTTCTACTTTAAAGGGATTAGATGAAACGATTATTTTTAAACGTAGAATTCCAAAAGACATTATTAGACGTGCCTTAGCCATTATTATGATTGCCATAGGTGTGATTGTGTCTATGCTAATTATTTTAACTTTTACAGAAGACCTTAATTTCTTAGATCTTCTTTATGAAGTAGTTTCAGCTACAGCCACAGTAGGGATTACAGTGGGAATTACAGCAAAACTGAGTCTCATTGGTAAGATTATTATTATTATTGCCATGTTTATTGGACGTTTAGGACCAGTCACAATTGCAGTGGCACTGATGATTAAACAAGATAAAAATAAAACAATTATACAATATCCAGAAGAAAAGATTATGGTTGGATAGAGGAGGAGATTAGATGAGCGTGAAACAATATGTTGTATTTGGTGCAGGTAGATTTGGGCGTAGTGTCGCATTAGCACTCTCTGAATCTGGTTACGAAGTCATGGTAGTGGATGAAAAAGAAGAGTTAGTACAGGAGATTGCCCCTTTTGTTACGAATGCAGTAAAAGCAGAAGCAACAGATCCAGATGTTTTAAAAGAACTTGGGATTCGTAACTTCGATGTAGCTATTGTAGCTATTGGGAAGGATATGCAATCAAGTATTATGCTGACCATGCTTTTAAAAGAAATTGGCGTGCCTTATGTTGTGGCCAAGGCAAGTACTGAGATTCATCAGCGTATTTTACAAAAAGTCGGTGCAGACCGTATTATTTTACCAGAGCATGAAATGGGAAGAAGAATTGCGGCTAATCTTATTTCTGGGAATATCATTGACTATATTGAGCTTTCAAAGGATTATAGTATTATGGAAGTGGCGATTTTACCAGAATGGGCAGGCCACACAATCTTAGAATTAGATGTACGTTCAAAACATGGCATTAATATCATTGCCGTAGAACGTAATGAAGAAATACATGTTTCACCAGCAGCAGACTATGCCCTCAGTAAGGGAGACAGACTTGTTGTGGTAGGAACAAATAAAGCATTACAGGAGTTAGAAGCAAAGAGACATGACTAATATTACAAGTATGCAAAATGCACTCATTAAAAACATTGTGCAATTACAAAAAAAGAAAAGTGCCCGCAAGAAACAAGGATTATTTGTGGTAGAAGGAATTCGTGCAGTCAATGAGATTCCAGCTTCAGTAGAAGTGATGCACTATATTACAACACCAGGTATCACAGCAGATGAGATTAAAAATCTTGAATCTAGAAAGTGGATTATAGTAACAGAGGAGATTTTCAAAGCGATTAGTGAAACACAATCACCTCAAGGGGCTATGGCTGTTGTAAAGATGCCAGAAAATCCTTTAGAAAACATAGAGATGAAAGCAGATGGCTTTTATCTTGTACTTGAGAACTTACAAGACCCAGGAAACTTAGGAACAATTATTCGCACAGCCCATGCTTTCAATGTGGATGGGGTATTTTTAACAAAAGGCACTGTAGATTTATATAGTCCAAAGGTGGTGCGTTCTACAATGAGTTCACTTTTCCATGTACCAGTTGTGATGGATTATGAAATCTCAGAATATATGGCAGCGTTAAATAAAGCCCATATAACAACTTATGCCACACATTTAAGTGATACGGCAAAGTCTATTTATGACACAAAGTTTGAAGGCGGCGTAGCACTGATCATTGGAAATGAAGGTAATGGGATTTCAGATGAAGTGAAAAAAGCAGTAGAAAAACATATTATTATTCCTATGCCAGGAGGCTGCGAATCTTTAAATGCTTCTGTGGCCACATCTATTTGTTTATATGAAGTAATGCGTCAGCGTGAGGGAAAATAATATTTCAAATTGTAAGAGTCTTTAAGTTTAGCTGCATTGTATGTAGGCTTGACAAAAAGCTTTAAAATCCATATAATGTTAAGCAGTTAAATATAGTTATAAACGATGAAAAGACAAGTAGCAATGGTGTAAATCTTTCAGAGAGCTAGCGGTTGGTGGGAGACTAGTAGATTGCCATTGTGAAGAACCTCTTGGAGTTGCTAACCGAAAGCGTATAGCGTCAGTAGGCTTAGCCGGGGAAGACCGATATATCTTATATGAGGTGAATCACCATAGGTGGTTAACTAGGGTGGTAACGCGGAGTTTAAAGCTTCGTCCCTTCTATTGTAGAAGGGACGAAGCTTTTTTTAATATCAAAGTTTATAATTATATTTTAGAGTGCAAACACTTTCTTTGTTCATATAATCTAGGAGTAGATTTGTGATAAGAGTAGAAGAGTTTTAATTTTAAGGAGAGATAAGACATGAAAACAACATCTATTAGAAGTCTTTATCAGCAAGGTGCTACAGAAGGTATGATGACTGTAGCTGGTTGGGTAAGAACAGTTAGAGATTCAAAAACATTTGGTTTCATTGAGTTAAATGATGGAACATTCTTTAAATCATTACAAGTAGTATTTGAAGAAGAACACTTAGACAACTTCAAAGAAATTGCTAAATTAGGTGTAGGAGCTGCTATTATCGTAGAAGGTAACTTAGTACTTACTCCAAACCAAAAACAACCTTTTGAACTTAAAGCTACTAAAATCGTAGTTGAAGGAGACTGTCCACCAGAATATCCACTTCAAAAGAAAAGACACTCATTCGAGTACTTAAGACAAATTGCATACCTTAGACCAAGAACAAATACATTTGGTGCTGTATTTAGAGTACGTTCTTTAGCTGCATATGCAATCCACAAATTCTTCCAAGAAAGAAACTTCGTATACGCACATACACCACTTATTACAGCAAGTGACTGTGAAGGTGCAGGGGAAATGTTTAGAGTAACAACTTTAGACCCAGCTAACCCTCCTAAAAATGACCAAGGTGAAGTAGATTTCAAAGAAGATTTCTTCGGTAAAATGGCTAACCTTACAGTATCAGGTCAACTTTCAGCTGAAACATTTGCTATGGCATTTAGAGATGTTTATACATTTGGGCCAACATTCAGAGCTGAAAATTCAAACACACCTCGTCACGCAGCTGAGTTCTGGATGATCGAACCAGAAATCGCTTTTGCTGATTTACAAGATGATATGAGTTTAGCAGAAGATATGGTTAAATACGTTATTAACTATGTTCTTGAAAATGCAAAAGAAGAAATGCAATTCTTTAACCAATTCGTTGATAAAGGTATCTTAGATAGATTAAACCTTGTTGCAACATCTGACTTCGGTCGTGTAACATACACAGAAGCTATTGAAATCCTTAAAAACTGTGGTAAAAAATTCGAATACGATGTATTCTGGGGATGTGACCTTCAAACAGAACATGAACGTTACTTATCAGAAGAACACTTCAAAAAACCTGTATTCGTAACAGATTATCCAAAAGAAATCAAAGCATTCTACATGAGACTTAACGATGATCAAAAAACTGTAGCGGCTATGGACCTTCTTGTTCCAGGAATCGGAGAACTTATTGGTGGTAGCCAAAGAGAAGAAAGAACAGACGTTCTTCTTGCGCGTATGGCAGAACTTGGTCTTAAAGAAGAAGATTACTGGTGGTACTTAGACCTTAGAAGATTCGGTGGTACAAGACACGCTGGATTTGGTCTTGGATTCGAAAGACTTATCATGTACTTAACAGGTATGACAAATATCAGAGACGTTATTCCATTCCCAAGAACAGCAGGTAATGCTGAGTTCTAATAGACGCATTATTATAAGAGGGTGTCGCAAAATTATTAACCTTGCGACACCCTCTTTAGCATATATAAGTATCTTAATAGTATAAGTACATCAACGTCTATACTTACTGTCAAGATAATTACATTAACTTTTTCTTTTATCGGCTTCCCAGGTGTCCAAATAGAAGCTGAGGTAGTGTGGGGGAGAGGATACCTGTGGGGTAATTTTCTGAGAGGCTTAGTGAAGAGAATTAAAGCGCTCTTAGGGCGATTGTCTGAACGAACGCAGTGAGTGAGTTTCGACCGTTGCTTTAATTCTCTTTGCTTAGCCTCTCATAAATTATGGAAGGAGTATCCTCTCCCCCACACTACCTCAGCGGACCTATTTTGTGACACCTAATTTACAATTGGTTGAAAATGCTTATTGAAGCTACATAGCGTTCTAGTATAAAATAGTATTGTATGAATGTACAAGTTGTAATAAATACAAGTATATGGCATACAATAGCAATAAAGGGGGGATGTTATGTACTGCAGAAAATGTGGCACATGGTGTGAAGACAGTGCTGTTTTTTGCACTCAATGTGGAGATGTCCTAGGTGAAAAGACAACCAATAAATCTGGACAAGGTACAGGCGTTGCAAATGATATTAATTATGGGTATGGAAATAATACATATGGAGGAACAGTATACATGGGTAGTAGGAATGCAGGATTTTGGAAAAGATTTTTAGCTGTTATGATTGATGGCATTATATTAGCTGTTGTAGAAGGGATTATAGGTGCCATGATTGGTGGCATTATAGGTTTTAAAGTATTAAGTACATTAAATACATTAATAGGATGGGTTTACTTTGCATATATGGAAAGTTCAGAGTATCAAGCTACACTTGGTAAAATGGCATTACATTTAAAAGTAACAGATATTGACGGTGGACGTATCAACTTTGCCAGAGCAACAGCACGTTACTTTAGCAAGATTTTATCAGGCTTTATCTTATGTATTGGTTATATGATAGCTGGTTGGACAGCAAAAAAACAAGCTTTACATGATATTATTGCAAGCACACTTGTAGTTGTAGAAGAATAAAAAATAAGGCAGGAGCTATCTACGAAATGACTTATCATTTCGGGATAGCTCTTTTTATATATAGCAATTTAAAAAGGTATTTTTAGTCAAGAAAATATAAAAAAGAGAATATAAATAAAGTATAGGAGCTTTTAAAATAAACCTAAGTAAGAGAGGTGTGATAGATAAAGTGCAGATTACAGTTGTAAAGGTTGAAAATCTATATGGGATTCATCATTACAGTATTAAATTTGATGAATCTGCATGCATTAAAATCATTCACGCACCTAATGGATATGGCAAAACAACACTCTTAAAACTCATAGATTATGTTATGTATTATCGCGTAGAAGAAATCTTGCAAATACCGTTTACGAAGTTTCAAATTATATTTAATCAAGGCACCAGTGTGACAGTTATGCAATGTGAAGAAGAAGGGATTCAAGAAGTTATTTACATGATTTCAAATGGAGACAGTCAAAAACGCTATTGTTGTTTTCGAGAAGCAGGTGGTGCTAAGCAGGCTGTAGAAATACAATTAATTGAACGTTTAAAAAGCTTACGTATGCAAATACCTATTCACCTGATTCGTGCCAATCGTTTATTACAAGAAAATAGTAGTAAAGAAGAGCAAATTCCAGCGGTACTACGTTATGCCGAGCAGCTGAGAAGTTTAATGAAAAATGCTTTAGCTAGTTCAGCAAAGCTTAATGAGGAGTTAGATAGAAGCTTTCCTAAAAGACTCATAGAGGAAGTTGTAAGCCAGAGGGAGGGACTTACTTATGAGCGCATTCAATATGAACTTAAGATGTTACTAAAGAAGCGTAAGGCGCTAGAAGAAATAGGCCTACTATTAAAAGGAGACATGGAAGTAGCTGAAGTGACAGAAAAGACGCCTTGGTATATTTTAAGCACACTGAGGTTATATATTGCAGAAAGTCAGAAGAAATTAAGTGTTTTTGATGAATTAGCACCACGTATAGGCCTTATGAGAGAAATCATTAATAAACGCTTTACTTATAAAAAGATGATCATAAGTCAAGAGGAAGGCTTTGTCTTTGAAGTACCTTATCAGGAGAAGTTAAAGGCAGATAAACTTTCTTCAGGAGAACAAAATGAGCTGATACTTATTTTTGAGCTTTGCATATTGCCTGGCAACAAAGTTTCTTAGAAGATATGGAGAAAATAGCAGCATTAACGGGGGTGAAACTAATCATTGCAACCCATTCACCAGATATTATCAATGGTAGATGGGATTTAACAACTGGTTTGGAGGAGTGCTGATGAAAGGATACCTAAATGCTACACGGTTGATTACCAAACTTAAGATGTTACGAAGTGGAAAGAAAAGTAAGAGCTTTATTGTAGTTGAGGGTGTTACAGACTTACGCCTATATAGTAAATTTGTAGATGAATCAAGTTGTCAAATCATTATTGCAGATAGTAAACAAAACGTTAAAGCATGTATTGCAGCATGCAATGAGGAAGCTATTGAAGGGATTGTAGGCATTGTAGATGCAGACTTTAGTCATATGGAGCACACAGAAGAAGAAATCCCTAATTTATATTTAACAGATGCCCATGATTTAGAATGTATGTTATTAAACTCACCCGCATATGAGGATATTGTCAAGGAGTATGTGAATATTAACAAATATGCCAGATTTGAAGGGCGTATGCAAAATAGAGTCAAACAGATTTTGCTTCAAAGTGCAGCAGTCATGGGATATCTCAGATGGTGTTCGCTTAAGGAAAATTTAGGACTTAATTTTTCGTTATTAGAGTTTGAATTGTTTATTGATCCCTATACATTAGAGATAAATGTTGAAAACTTTGTAAAGCAAGTATTAATTCGTTCACGTAAAATTAATGCCATAGAAGTGAGCACACTGGTTAATAAAATAAATGCCTTAGATTTAAGAGAAGAAGAAATGTGGCAAATATGTTGTGGGCATGATTTGATAGAAATTTTAGCCATAGGCTTTGTAAATATATTTGGAGACTACAATGCGAAGAATTTATTCGCAGGACAATTAGAAGGCAGTTTTAGATTAGCTTATACAGAAAATTATTTTAAAATGACAAATCTCTACAAATCCTTAATGGGTTGGCAGAATAATTGTAATTATTCAATTTTTGGGAAGTATACAAAATTAGATATATTAGAAGTAAGCGTGTAAAATTATCCATCAAAAATGCAATTTTTTCTATTTACTTTATTCACTTAAGAAAATAAAATAGACTTATATAATTTAAAAAATCATTAATGAAGGAGATAAAAAGTCTATGAAATTTGGTTACTTTGATGATAACAGACGTGAATACGTCATTACTACACCTCAGACACCTTACCCTTGGATTAACTATTTAGGAAGTGAAGAGTTTTTTGGTTTAATATCTAATACAAGTGGTGGTTATACATTCTATAAAGATGCAAGACTTAGAAGAATCACTCGTTTTAGATACAATAGTGTACCTATTGATAATGGAGGCAGATATTTCTATATCAATGATGGTGGAGACGTATGGTCACATACATGGAAACCAGTGAAGAAAGAACTTTCTTTCTATGAATGTAGACATGGTCTTGGTTACTCAATGTTTACAGGTGAAAGAAATGGTATTAGAGTAGAACAACTTGCTTTCGTACCAAAAGGAGTTAAT
>USPX01000052.1 GCA_900556665.1 uncultured Eubacteriales bacterium | reverse complement strand
AATTAGCAGAGGAAGCTAATCAGTTTATACAAGTAGAAAACGATGTTTAGCATGTGCTAAATCTAGAAAAAGTTTTATATTGTTTTTTGTAATATGTATAAGAAGACTCGGTATTCTGAAAATCTTTGCAGTATGTTTAATAATACATTACAGGAAGTTAATATTATGAGTGAAAATGTTGAGATGACTGCTGCCTGTATGGAAGCCTTGATGGATATAAGATTAGAGGAGAAGAGTTAAAGAAAGATTAAAATAAAAAAGGAAAATAAAAAAGACTAACAACTACAAAAAGTAGAAGTTAGTCTTTTTCTAGATTTTGTGATTAATCGGAGTGACGCGACTCGAACGCGCGATTTCTAGCCCCCCAGTCTAGCGCCTTACCAACTAGGCCACACCCCGAAAGTAGAATAGTTGATGCTTAAGAATATTATATCAAATTAGTATGAAAGGTGAAGAGTTTATTAGTGAGTTCTGTAATTTGTGTAGTAGACACTTTTTATTGAGGGGTATCGATTGAAAATTTAATGTTAAATCAGTTTAAGTGCATAAATTATTTATAAAATATAAAAAATTAAAAAAATATTGCATTATTATGTTTTTTGTAATATTATAAAGATAGCTACTAGCTAGTAGCTAATAGCACATAAACGAAAAAGGAGATGTTAATATGAAGATTAGTAGTAATACATCACTACAACAGTTATTTGATATAGCAAAAGCAAGTGTAAATGAAGTAGACAGCGGTGAAAAATTTATTGTAAAAGACTTATTCAGAGGGTTTGAATGGAATAGAATTGGAAAAGGAGATAGGACAAAATTGGGAGCAATGTTCTTTGCTTATGCTAAAGATCAGGGAACACAATATATAGATGTGCTATCTAAGACACCACAAAATCAACAGATATATATGAAAAAGTAATTCAACCCTTAGCCATGCCGAAGTCCAAAAGTATGCGTAAGTATGCTTTGCTCTATCCATTAGTAAGCTTTTGCCCTTAAGTCTTCGCCGAGGAGAGTTTGTTCCAAAAAGAAAGTGGGAGTAGTTGCTGATGCCAATCTACCTGTGGAGTAATTTGATACTCCTCTTAGTGAAGAGGAGTAAAGAGGTTTTAGGTGTGCTGTTTGAAGCAGCGCAACGCTTTATCGCGCTGCGAGTTCACACCGTTTCTTTAATCCTCGAACTTAGAGGAGTACAAATTACGGAAGGTGTAGATGGTATCAGCGGCTACTCCCACTAGCCTATTTGTAACAACCTACTATCCTAGTAGTCTAAAACAACAGCTTCATAGTAACAACGCTTTGGACAAGAAATACGTTGCTCAGCTTTTAATAATGTAAGAGCTGCATTTACAGCTTGTTTATCTAAATTTAATGCCGCTGCAATGTCGCCTGCTTTCATTGGGGCTTCATTGTCTTTGAGACATTCTAATACGCGTTCTTGAATTTGCATGATGTAAAAACCTCCGGTGTAAATAAGATAGACATAGTTTAATATACTTTAAACAGAAAATCAATAAGAAATCGTAAGGGAAAATAGCTATTTCTTGCTAAGAAAATATGGATTGAAAGCTGAATAAAATGGCAATACTAGGGAAAGGATTGTGATATAATTACTCATTATAAGAGGAGGTTAATTATGAAGACAATTACTAAGATTAGCGTGCAGCAAGGCGGGGAACGCTATAATCTCTTTTTGGATGAGGAATTTTATTGTGGTGTTAGTGAAGATACACTTATTAAGCTGAATTTGAAGAAGGGTATGCAGCTTGATGAAATGGCCTTAGAACTGCTTAATAATGAAGAAAGTAAAAATAAATGTTTTTCATATGCGGTTTATTTATTAGGTGGGCGCAATTATTTTGAAAAGGCGCTAAAGGATAAGTTAAGACAAAAGGAATATTCTGATGAGGCAATTTCATTTACTATAGAGAAGCTTAAGAAATACAATTATATTGACGATGAAAAATTAACAGCAGCCTTTGTAAATGATAAGAAAAGATTTTCTAAAAAAGGACCACGTTACATTGCACAAGCACTGAAAATGAAGGGTGTAGATAGTGAGATTATCCGAAATGCTTTAGAAGATGGCTATGATGTAGACGAAGCCTATGAAAATTGTAAGGCATTAGCAGTTAAAAAATATGATTATTATAAAAGAAAAACTGACGACAAATATACTTTTAAAGGAAAAATGTATGGTTTCCTTGCCCAAAGAGGATTTAATAGTGAAGTGATTCGTAAAGTATTAGAAGAATTAATGTCAGAGGAAATGTAAGTACATTTTAAATGGTAACACACAAGGCACCTCATTCATATTAATAAGGGAAGGATGAATAGGAGAATACATGAAGCTTATGAGGCAAGTTGGTTTATTCATAGAAGGTGTGGTTAAATTTATGATATTTTGTATATTAGCCGGAATATGTGTCTTAGTATATGCTAGATATATCGAGCCAGAACTTTTAGTGACAAATGAGATAAATATAGCAGCAAAAGCTTTAAATCTGGGCGTACCACTTAAAATTGTACAATGTAGTGATATACATTTAGGACCTGATTATAATATGGCCCATTTAGAACGTTTAGTTAAAAAGATTAATGAGGCTAAGCCGGATATATTGGTGTTTACAGGTGATCTTGTAGATAATAATAAGACTTTTAAAGATAAGGAAGAAACTATTCGTATGCTCACTAAGGTTCAAGCAAGGTATGGCAAGTATGCCGTAGCGGGCAATCATGATTATGGGAGTAATGGGATTAAACATTATAAGGAGATTATGAAAGCCGCTAACTTTCAGCTTTTAATGAATGAGTGTAAATCGATTACTCTAGAAAATGGCAAGGTGATTAATATAATCGGCATAGATGATGCCATTTTTGGTAAGGTGGATTTAGAAGCTGCTATGTCCAAGGCTTCAGGGGCTACTTATAATATAGTATTATGCCATGAACCTGATTTGGCAGATGAGATTGCACGGTATCCTATAGACTTGCAGCTTTCAGGGCATAGTCATGGGGGGCAGGTAAGACTTCCTTTAAAAGGGGCTATTTTAACACCGCCTAAAGGTAGTAAATATGTGAAAGGGCTGTATGCTATCAGTGAGAACCCAAGAATGAAGTTGTATGTGAATACTGGGATTGGTACGAGTCAAATGTGCTTTAGACTAGGGAATATACCAGAATTAACAGTTATTAACTTGAATTAATATAAATAGTAATAAGAGACTTAAAATGTATAAAATGAAATTCTAAGAGAATAGGTACAAAGGCATATAAACCTTGTACCTATTCTTTTTTTATGGACTTGTGGATATGGGGGAGAAATACAAATGTATATCGCTTGAATAAAAATACAAATTAATTTATAAAAATTCCGAAAAGGTATTGCAAAAAAATAAAAATTAAATATAATTATAAACATATCAAAAATGAGGTAAAAATTTATAATTAAATATAAAATTAAGAATAATATGGAGGGATGACTATGAAACTTATACAAGGTGGCGTAACAGCAGCGAAAGGATATCAAGGAGCCGGCGGTCATATCGGACTTAAAGCGAAGAAAAAAGATTTAGCACTCATATATAGTGAAACACCTTGTACTTATGCAGGTGCTTTTACACAAAACGTGGTAAAAGCTGCACCAGTACTTTGGGATAAAAGCGTATTAGAAAAACAAAATAAAGTACATGCAATCGTTGTAAATAGTGGAAATGCCAATGCAGCAACTGGTGAGCAAGGGCTTAAAGATACAGAAGAAATGGCTCAAATCGTTAGTGAGACATTAAATGTAAAAAAAGAAGAAGTATTAGTTTGTTCTACAGGTGTAATCGGTGTGAATTTACCAATGGATGTAATTAGAGCGGGAATTCCAGTGGTAGCTAAGGACTTAGAAGCAAGTTTTGAAGGTGGAGATAGCGCAGCAACAGCTATTTTAACAACAGACTTAATCAAGAAAACAATTGCCATTGAAGAAGAAATTGATGGTGTGACTTATACAATCGGTGGTATGGGTAAAGGTTCTGGGATGATTCACCCTAATATGGCAACAATGTTAGGCTTCATTACAACAGACGTTAATATCACACAAGAGATGTTACAAAAGGCACTTAAAAAATGTATTGATACATCATTCAATATGATTACAGTAGATGGGGATACAAGTACAAATGATAGTGTACTCGTACTTGCTAATGGACTCGCAGGCAACAAGATTATTGATAGTGAAGGGGAAGCTTTTGATATCTTCTGCAACACGCTTTTTGAAGTATGTAAATACATTGCTGTTTCTATTGCAAAAGATGGTGAAGGGGCTACTAAACTTCTAGAAGTTAACCTAAAAGGTGCTAAAAACTTCGAAGATGGTAAATGCATTGCGAAAAGTATTTTAACATCTAATCTTGTTAAAACAGCATTCTTCGGTGCAGATGCCAACTGGGGACGTGTATTCTGTGCAATGGGTTACTCAGGTGTAGCATTCGATACAACAAAAGTAAATATCAGCTTTGAAAGTATTGCAGGACATGTCAACCTTTTAGAAGGTGGACTTCCAGTAAAATTTAGTGAAGAAAAAGCTAAAAAAGTACTTGAAGAAAAAGAAATCAAAATCATGATCACAATGGGTGAAGGTGACGCTGAAGTAACAGCATGGGGCTGTGACTTAAGTTATGATTACGTAAAAATTAATGGGGATTACAGAAGCTAATAACGGTGTAAAAAATAGATGAAGCATGAGATTTGATTAAAGTAAGATTTAACATAGTGCGTTAAAACTTGAGGGGGCTTTAAAGATGGAGAATGAAAAAAAAGTA
Source organism: uncultured Eubacteriales bacterium (assembly GCA_900556665.1). The sequence continues at coordinate 5,883 of USPX01000052.1, read as the reverse complement.
AATTTAGTAGATGATGGATTAGAAAAAGCAAAAGTACTTATAGATGCATTACCTTATATCAGAGAGTTTAATGGGAATACAGTTGTTATTAAATACGGTGGAAGCGCTATGCTTGACCCAGAAATTAATAAAACAATTATTCAAGATATTGTACTCCTTAAATTAGTAGGACTTAGACCTATTATCGTTCACGGGGGCGGTCCTGAAATTAATAGTATGCTTAAAAGACTTGATATTAAATCAGAGTTCATTAATGGACTTCGTGTAACAACTAAAGAAACAATGGAAGTTGTAGAAATGGTTTTATCAGGTAAGGTAAATAAAAATATTGTACAAATGCTTGCCCAACATGGCGGATGCCCTGTAGGACTCTCAGGTAAAGACGGCAAAATGTTAAGAGCCAAAAAGCTTGAAAAAGATGGCATTGACTTAGGATTTGTAGGTGAAATCGTGAAGGTCAATACAAGGCTTTTAAAATCACTTCTTGATGACAGCTTCATTCCAGTTATTGCACCTATTGGCGCAGATGAAGAAGGTAATACTTATAATATCAATGCAGACTATGCAGCAGTAGCCATTGCTGGGGCATTAAATGCAGAAAAACTTGTATTCCTTACAGACGTTGAAGGGGTTCTTAAAGATAAAGATGATTCCGCATCACTTATTTCATTCTTAAGCGATCAAAAAGCAAAAGCTTACCTTGCAGATGGCACAATTGCAGGTGGTATGATTCCAAAAGTTGAATGTTGTATGGAAGCGATTGATAAAGGTGTATCTATGGTGCATATCTTAGATGGACGTAGAAAACATGCACTTATTTTAGAAATTTATACACCAAATGGTATTGGAACAATGATGTATAAAGAGGAGGAAAAATAATGTCAGTATTAGATTATGCAAATCAATACGTCATGAACACTTATGGACGTTTTCCACTTGTGATTTCTCACGGTGAAGGTGTTTACGTATATGATGAAAATAATAAAAAATATATCGATATGTGTGCAGGAATTGCTGTTAATGCATTAGGTTATGGTCATAAAAAATTAACACAGGCTTTAAAGGCACAAGTTGAAAAACTTATTCATATTTCAAACTACTATTATACAGAGCCACTTGTAAATGCTTCTAAAATGCTTGTAGAAAACTCTGATTTTGATAAAGTGTTCTTTTGTAATAGTGGGGCAGAAGCCAATGAAGCAGCGATTAAACTTGCTAAAAAATATGGAAAACTTAAAAACGAAGATAAAATTGAACTTATTTCAATGAAACAATCTTTCCACGGTAGAACCTGTGGTGCCCTTACAGCCACAGGCCAAGAAAAATACCAAAAGAATTTCTTACCATTATTACCAGGTACAAAATACGCTGTTTATAATGATATTGAAAGTTTAAAAGAAATCATTAGTGAAAAAACATGTGGTGTCATCCTTGAAGTGATTCAAGGAGAAAGTGGCATCATTCCAGCACAGGTAGAGTATCTTAAAGAAGTTGAAGCACTTTGTCATCAATATGATGCCCTTCTCATCATTGATGAAGTGCAATCAGGAATGGGTAGAACAGGTAAACTTTTCGCTTACGAAAACTTCGGTATTCACCCAGATGTAGTTTCTACTGCAAAAGGATTAGGCGGCGGTGTACCTATTGGCGCTATGCTTTGTAAAGATGAGGTGGCTGTATTTGTACCAGGGGATCACGCATCTACATTTGGTGGAAATCCAATGGTAACAACAGCAGCAACAGTTGTAATGGATGAACTCGTCAATAATGGATTACTTGCTCATGTTCAAGAAGTAGGCGCTTATTTAACAGAAAAACTTAATACACTTAAAAATGAAGTAGACTGCATCACAGATGTGAGAGGTATTGGTTTAATGCAAGGCGTTGAAATCACAAAAGCACCTAAAGACATTGTAAGCAAATGTATGGAAAAAGGTATGCTCATCGCAAGCGCCGGCACAAACGTTATCCGTTTTGTCCCACCACTTATTGTAACAAAATCAGAAATCGACGAAGCAGTTGCTATTTTGAAAGAAGCACTTGTTTAGAGTAAGCCAAAAGATCGGCTGGATTCTTGACTGCTTCTAGCTACACTCTCCGTAATCTGTGATACTCTAAGCTCGATAATCAAAGCAACGTGGAGAACTCACTCCGCTACGCTGCGTTCAGACAGCTCCACTAAGAGCGCTTTGATTATCTTCCCTAAGAGTATCAACAGATTACTTCGAAGGTAGACTAGAAGCAGTCAAGAACCCAGCCTTCTTTATGGTTAAAACTGCGTGTAGGCTAAAAAGTTAATGTATTTATCATGCTGTATGTAGGAGAGAGGAGTCTTAGAGACTTATAAATGTAACTTCAAGGGGAAAATTAGTAAGATTAGAGGCTGTCCAAAAGGGCATTCTTGTTTGTGTGCATTCCGCCTATAAGCTGCCAAAACGTAAGTGGGAGTAAGTAGCAGACTATCTACCTGTGGAGTGATTTGATGATATTCTTAGTGAAGATAATGAAAGAGATTTTAGGCGAAGTGTTCGAAGCGTAGTGAAACGAAGCAAGTTTTTCGCCGTTTCTTTCATTATCGAACTTAGAATATCACAAATCACGGAAGGTGTAGATAGGATGCTACTTACTCCCACTAGCCAGTTTTGGCGACTCCTTTTTAATTGAAGAGTAAAAAGTATAAAGATTACATATAAATAAGGTTATAAGCATAGGAGGAGGAGCAGAAGTGAAGAAGACAGCAAGACGAATGCTTAGAATGATGATTTATATGTTATTAATGGTGAGTGTGTGCATAACCAGTGTGCCTCGGGTTTGGGCGAAGGAGCATTTTGTGGTGTGCATTGATCCGGGACATCAAGCAAAGGGAGACCCTAAAGGAGAACCTATTGCGCCGGGTTCACCTCATAAGAAGGCGAGGGTAGCTTCAGGAACGACTGGTGTAGCAACTAAGAAGCCGGAGTATGCTGTAAATATGGAGGCAGCACTTATTTTAAAAGATTTATTAACTCAAAAGGGTTATGAAGTAGTCATGACCAGAGAGACCAATGAAGTTAATGTAAGCAATGTAGAGCGTGCAGAAATAGCTAATAATGCCCATGCAGATATGACCATTAGATTACACTGTGATAGCATTGGCAATGGTGGTAAAAGTGGGGCTGTACTCATTGTGCCATCTAAGACAGGCACTCATACAGCAGGCATTTATAAACCAAGTTATGAGTATGCACAGCTTTTAAAGAAGTCATTAGAAGGTAAAGGTGTGAAAGTAAATGGCATTTTTGAACGTGGCGATATGACTGGCTTTAACTGGTCTAAAGTACCTGTAGTCATCTTTGAAATGGGCTTTATGAGTAATTGGAATGAAGACAGGATGCTTTCAGATAAAGGTTATCAACAAAAGTTAATGGAAGCCGTAACAGAAGCCTTAGATGCATATAATGTAGGGTAATCCAAATAGTTCGCAGGGGCAGTGCTGGTTTAACGCTACTCCTTCCGTAATTTATGATAGGCTAAGTTCGATAATCAAAGCAAAGGGCGAAACTCGCTTACGCTCAAACAGTCGCCCAAAAAGCGCTTTGATTATCTCACTAAGCCTATCATGAAATTACTCCAGAGGTAGCGTCTAAACCAGCACTGCCCCTGCTAGCATTTGGATACCTTGGAGGCGAAAAAAGAGAAAGTTAATGTATCCACTTTGATAGGATATTTAAACTTATAATTTTATTAAGAACTGTAGTTTTAGTAAGGCTTATAATTTAATTAAAAAAAGTGGAACATAAGGTTCTTTATAATAATCTTATGTGCCACTTTTTGTGTTGGCGTAGTATGAATAGTTGGTGGGGAGGTGAGAAATTAAAATATAAGTAAATAACTTAATAAAGTGACTTATTAAGTTATTTACTTATTAGTAGTAAACGTTGATTAAGTGGAATCGGATATTTTTGTTGCTCCAGCCGAGGTCGTATGGGACGAGGAGTCTGTCGGTGTTGTGACAAGTGACGAGTGGATAGCCTTTGGAATCTAATCCTGTGACAGTAGAAATATGGACGATCTTACCTTTCTTTTCATAAGCTACGAAGTCTCCAGGGCGGAGGTTGTAAGCTGCTTTATAAATTTCTTGATAAGTACCTTTTGCAATATAGCCAGCACGTCCACTTCCTACCATATAATTTTTGAAGGCTTGTGCATTAACCCAGGCTTTAGTACCATTGCGATCGCAGTAGTTCCAGGTGCCATTCTTTTTAAATTTGCCACCTTCAAAGAGGATTTGAGAAGCAAAGTTAGCACAGTCACCGCCATCAGGATTAAAGTTTTTATAGGCTTTATTATATTTAAATAAGAATTCATTATCTTCACTGACACCGCAGTATTTATGGGCATAATCAATAGCGCGTTGGGTACGTTCATCAGCAGTGTAATCAGGCTTTTTTTGTGCTAAAATATATTTTCTAATTTCATCGGATTTAATGTTTTCTAGATTAAGCGAATCAGCAAAAGGGTCTGTATACCATTCTTTTGTAATGATGTAATGATCATTATCTGCTTTTAAGTTCATGTAATGAGAAGTACCTAGGCGAAAAGTATTAGTTACTTCAGGTGTATCCACATAACTATAGGTAAATTCTGTAGAATTAAAGCAGAGAATGCCATAAAGACCAGGTTCTTTTTCTTTTACTTTTCTAAGTTTAATTTGAGATTCAATTTTATCAAATTTAATGCCTTGTTTTGCACACCAGTTCTCAAAGTATTTTATTTTTTGTGCTTCACTTTCATAGGCCCAAAGACTAACCTTTATATTTAAATTATAGTGGCTTTTAAGATTTTCTAAATCTGAAGCTAAAATGCAAGCATTACGATTTTGAAAGAGTTCCTCTAGAATAGGGACAAATTGTTCTTCTAATGTTTGTTCATTAGGTTCTATGGCTGTAGTAGTTTCCTGACCAGTAGATTTAGTCACTTCATTTTCAATCACGTAGTGAGGTATGCGTTGTTGTGACATTAAAGGCGTGGAGACTACAAAAAAAGTAGATGTTAACAAAAATATTTTTAATAAAAATTTAAAATTTTTCATTAATTTTTCCCCTTTATTCTGTTTTTTCGCTATAATATAGTGTGTACGAATCATAAAATAATATAAATAGAATAAAAATTTGCCTTATATTTACAAAAAATTAGGGGTGTATATATGAGCGATTTAATTTTATATAAGAGCATTTTAATTATGAGTATGGTACCTACAATTTTAGTGTTTTGGATTTTATGGCAGTATTAGGATGGCCTATTCGATATTTTGTATTTTTTATAGCTACATGGTATGTGGTTGCTACAGTTGTTTGGTTAAAATTATGTGTATGTAATAGAAGTAATAAATTGATATTAAGTTTTACATTAGTATTTCATGGAATTGCCATTGTGCTATTTTGTTTTTATAGAGAGTGTGTTACTTTACAACTTATTATCAATAATATGCTAAGTCTATCCTATATTTTGTTAGGTATAGCCATTGTGGTAATTTATTATTATAGAAAGATTAATGTACTTCATGAGAGTCTTTCTTTAACAGATGAGATTATGGAGAATTTACCAGTTATACTAGGTAAGGTGGATTGCGAGGGAAATATTATATATCATAACAAGCATATTCAAGAACTTTTAGGATATGAAGAGCATTTGGTAACCATAGGGCAAATGGTAGGCTATATGCATGACAAGGATTGCTTACAAATGAAAAACATTATGATTGCTATTAAAGAGTCTCATAAGGGAGAGCAATTTCAGGTAAGACTGAGACATCGCAAGGGATATTATATCTGGGTAGGTTTAACGATTAATCCAATCTTAGATAAACAAAATAATAAGGTTGGCAATGTAGTGAGTTGTAAG
>USPX01000051.1 GCA_900556665.1 uncultured Eubacteriales bacterium | reverse complement strand
TCATCATAGGTTCCTTTTTCGTAATATTCTTTTAAAGAAATAAAATCATATCCTAAGGAATGTACTATATCTTTTAAATTTTCTACTCCAGTTCCTCTTATACCTAGCTCCCTTATTACATCGCATTGACACTCTTTACATAGTGTCATGGCATACAAGTTTAGCTCATCATCATAAAGAACTAACTCTACAGTACCATATTTAGTTAATAAATTTTTAAGGTTTTCTTTAAACATAAAATTCTCCCCCTTAAGTATAAACATATCATTACATTTATATCCTATAAGTAAAGATTTCATACATTAATTAACTTATGTATCTTAAAATTTATTATACTCCTCTACATTTTCTCAATCAAACCTACATAGAAAGCTTAAATCAGTAAAATTAATCAATATTCTTATTCAAACTAATATTTGTTTACTTTTATACTAAAAATATAAGTTTAATCATCTTCCTTTCGAGATGTTACCTCAAAGTAAACATATTTTTTATAAACATTATTTTAACTGACGTCTGAATTTGTTTTTCAATTCAGTATCTCCGCAGCCATTTTAGCAAAGGTGTAGATGGTACAATAACACCTGTTTCATACACTTATAAAGCTATATAAAAGAGCTATTCTAAAATTATTTCTTTTGGTTTTCTAAGATTGTCTACTGACGCTTGCGCAGAGAATTGCTTGGTAGGCTGGATCGTCTGCTTTTAAGTCTGTATATGGATTTTCAATATTTGTGGTGTCTGTACAATTTCTATTAAATAGTTCATTAAAGACTAATACTGCTTCCGCTCTTGTGACATCTCCAGAGGCCTTAGTTTTGATTTCCTTACCAAGGCCTACATATGGTTCTAGTTTTCCCAGAATATCATTGAATTCTGTCCATGTAACAGGACTTTTGGTCTTAAAGGTGCCATCTGAATAAAGTGACATAAGTCCAAGCCTTCTTATATAATTAATAGCTGATGTACTATATCGATTTGGATTTAAATCTGGAATTGTATTTGTTTCCTCTGGTACATTATTATCTGTTAAAAGTCTTGCCATCATTGTGGCAAGTTCTTCTCTAGTCACTGGTTGATTGGGTCTAAAGGTCTGGTCTTCATAACCACTAATGTATGGGAACTGCTCTGCTGCCGGCTCTGTACTAGGTTCAATAATATTCACATAGATTTTTGCTTCAACACAGCATCCTTCTTTTTCATAAATAATTACAACGCTATGTGGTCCTACTGTATCTTTAAATTCATCATAGTTTGTTTCGTAGTTTGTAATCACTTCTTTTTGTTTTGTCCCTTTATATACCACCGATACTTCCAATAAACTTTTGAAAATATCTTCACTAGTTCCTTTAGGAACATTTACTTCCTTAGGTGTCACAATAAGTTTCTTAGGTACCTGTTTATTGAGGGCAATTTGTGCCTGTATGTTGATATGATTTTCTGCTGCTACTACAAGTACTGTTGGAATTAGCATCAGACAAATTACAAAAACTGCAATAACCTCTTTTATTCTAGCTTTCATAATATGCTCCTTCTAGCTTGATATCATTTCAAACATATTATGACTAATAAAAGAGGTTATTATACAAATTTTTTTACTATTTATAAGTTATCTTTTATAGCTAATCTTAACGTAACTTATAACTGATTTGTTTCAATTCTAGCCTTTAAATCTAAGATTTTTTCTTCGATTTTTTTAGCAGTATAAATGAAAGCTTCATCAGCTTGATGAGATGGATCTTCAAGTCCCCAATCTTCTCTATGCTGGCATGGCAAATTAGGACACTGTACATTACATCCCATGGTAATAACAATATCTACAGCTGGAATATCTTCTAATAATTTGCTTTTTTGCGTCTCATTCATATCTATATCATAAAGACTTTTAATAATCCTTACGGCATCTTGATTAATTTGTGGTCTAAGCTCTGTACCTGCTGAATAACTTTCAAATACATCTCCTGCCAATTTCTTGCCTAACGCTTCTGCTATTTGACTTCTACATGAGTTATGTACACATATAAAAGCAACTTTTAACTTCTTCATTTTTTTCTCCATCCTTAACCTTATATTTATAATACTGTTTCTATATTAAATAATTAATATATTCTTATATTGTGAATGTGACAATCACAATATTAGTGCATCATTTTACTTTAGACCCATGATTTACTAAATGTTTGCCACGTATTAAATAAATTGTTGTTAAAACGCTTCCCTTTAAAATAGTTGAAATGGTAATACTCCACCATATACCATCTACACCTAAATGCTTTGTAAAAACATAAGCCATTGGTAAACGAATAGTAGTAAACACCACACTTACACATGATGGTATTTTAGGTTTTCCTATACCTGTGAAATAACCTGTTGCAATCATTTCCATCGCATTGAATATTTGTGAATACGCAATAACTTTAAGATAATCTATGGCAATATGTGTAGTTGCTGCATCTTTTATAAACAGTCCTACTAATTGCCCTGGAAATACTAAGAAAATCATTAGCGTTACTGCTGCATAGATTATTCCCACCATTAGGGCAATGTGGTACCCACTGCGCATGCGATCATGCTTTTTAGCACCATAATTTTGACCTATAAAGCTAGCTACAGCTCCATTTAAGCCACCTGTCACCATATAAGTGATAGATTCAATTTGCACACCAATTTTTTGTGCCGCTACAGCTTCGGCGCCAAAAGGTGCAATCATCTTCGCTAACAATATATTAATCCCTGTGAATAAAATTCTTTGTACGGCTACTGGCGTCCCAAGTCTAATGATTTCACTTACTTTTTTATAATCTATGTTTTTTCTTGCTTTAAAACTTATAAAAGTTTTTCCAATAATAAGATAGCTTATAAGCATCATAAGATGGGCAATGATTGAAGCAATTGCAGCTCCCACTACCCCCCATTTAAAAACATAGATAAAAATAGGATCTAATATAATATTTAACATTAGCCCCACAGTATTAATCTTAAGTACATTTTTGCTACTGCCTAAACTTACAAAAATCCTTGAAAATAAATTATTAAAGTTGGAAAGTACTAACATAGGGGCACTCCAAGCTAAATAGGCATAAGCCATTTCTCTTACATCAGCTTCACTCAGTCCTAAAAACACAATAAACGACTTCCCAAATCCAATGAGCGTCCCTGCATACAGCACGCCGATTAAACCTGTCAGCATAATGCCTAGATAAATATAAGTTTTAACATTTTCTATGTCTTTCCTTCCCATGGCATGGGCTACTTTAATCCCTGCACCAGTTACAATTAAAGCCCCAATAGCTGAACCTAAATTAATAAAGAAACTGGCAGAACCAATACTAGCTACACTTTTACTACCTAAATGTCCAATCCATAGCATATCCACTAAGTTATATGTAAATTGTAAGAGCGAGCTGCCCATAATAGGTAAGGCTAACATAAGTAACACCTTAGCTACATTTCCTTTAGTTAAATCAACTTTTTTCATAATTTCCTCACACAACACTCCTTATCTTTCTCATCCTTACCTTCCTCATCCTTATCTTTTCTCATGATTTACTTACCCTTTTAACACATCTATTTTTTTCGATATGTTAAGCATATAAAAAACCATACTAAGATGGTTTTTAGCATATATATTCATCTGTATCCAGTGTAACAGATACAGTTGTCAAACGCTTCACTAAATCTTCTGCAACTTTTGCCCCTTCTTCACTAATAGCATAATAAGTCCATTTGCCTTCTTTGCGGCTTGTCACAACACCTGAATCACACAGTATTTTCATATGATGAGATAATGTAGATTGGCTTATACTTAACGTATCTAATAACTGACAAGCACATTTCTCTCCGCTTTGAAGCATTTCTAAAATCATGAGGCGATTCTCATCACAAAAGGCCTTAAAAACTTTGGCATGTTCTAAATACTTATTTGACATTGTCTTACCTCATATTGAAATTTATCGATTTATTAATATTACGTCTCATATAAAAATTTGTCAATAATCCTTTTCAAACTTTACTTATGTCTTATTTTAAATTCCTGTATTAAAAGGTATACGCCATATATACCACAGGTCAATAAAATCAAATCCTCATAAACATCAAAAACTAATGATTTTACACCTGTTATCCCCCATAAAGTCATAAGAAGTAGTAAAAGTCTATTCTTCTTTTCATAGCCTGCATAAACAATAATGGTTAAGCACATCACTGGGCATGGCATAATATAAGTGGTGATATGCGGGAAGGTATTTCCTAAAAGCATAGAAATAAGTGGATAGGCTAAATATAATGCAAATAAAATACTTTGTAAAATCTTATGCCTATGAAGCTGATCTTCCTTATGATACACTGCTTCATAAGCCAGCAATATACCAGTGAAAGTAAATAAAGGCATTGCAAAAAACTTCTGAATTGGCTCTGTCCCATAAATTCCAAAAAATCCAGTCCCAATAAATAAGTTGAGAGTGCCTAATACAAATTTTGCTAAGTATGGTTTTTTCCACGTATATGTCAGTACTATTGCAAGTGCCAAAAGTAACATTAAAGCAATTTGTATACCAAATGTTTGTTCATTATACATACTAATGACTTGCCAAAATGCTTCTTTATTCATAATAACCTCCTATATTTTTCTAAATATTCTAACATACTTTATCTTGTTAATAAATAGGAGATTTAGCCTTTTGCAATAGCACCTTTCAAATAATTTACCTGATTGTTAAATATGCGTATAATAATTGAATCGTATTTTCTAAAGCTGTAATATGGGTGCGTTCCATCCCATGAGAAGCATGTACTCCAGGCCCAATAAGTGCCCCTCTAATGTTATTACCACCTCTAAGGGCTGCCCCTACATCTGAGCCATACATTGGATAAATATCTACCACATGTTTAATCTTATTAGCTTTTGCAAGCTGCACAAGCTTTGTTGTCATATAGTAATCGTATGGCCCGCCTGAATCCTTGGCACAGATTGAAACGTCTAACTCTGTGCAATTTAAATCTTCACCAATGCAGCCCATATCCACTGCTATCATTTCTGTAATATCTTCTGGTATGTAACTTGCCCCATGTCCTACCTCTTCATAAACTGAGATCAACATCTTCGTTGTATATTTAGGTTTCACCTGCTCATCTTTTAAAAGTCTCAGTAATGTCATGAGGCAGGCTACATGAAACGTGATTTTACAAAGCCACTTGGTGTAATCACTGTTTTAGGGTCTATGAAAATATAATCCCCTGCACAAATGCCAAGTTTCTCTACATCTTCTTTGCTTTGTACAATCTCATCAATGCGCACTTCCATTGTCTCCGGTGTTCTTGGCTTATCTTTACTATCTGTATACACATGAGCCGCTGGGCTTGTACTTAAAAAGGTGCCTGTATAAATCTTGCCTTCTCTTGTACGGATTTTACAATATTCACCGTCTAATGTGGCAGCAATAGGCCCACCTACTAAAGTAAACTTTAAGGTGCCTTGTGGTGTAATGGAACGTACCATAGCCCCTAATGTATCTACATGGGCTGATAAACCAATGACTTCTTTTGTACTTTCTCCTGGAATTGTAATAATCCCACACCCTTTATTGGTCTTCTCAAATTTATAACCACAGTGAAGGGCTTCTGCTTCAATAATGTCCATCACATCATAACAAAAACCACTTGGGCTATGACATTTTAAAATTGTTTCTAACATCAGTTTTAAATAATTTGTGTCAATTGTTAACTTCATTTAAATTCCTCGTATTTCTTTTATTTTAAGATGTTACATTTTTGTTAGTACTAATATTCAGTAGGATCTGCTACAATTCCCATACTCAGTGGCAATTTGGTGTCATTATCAATGACCGCATATAAAAACGGCCTATCAAAGAGGATGGATTTCGCAGCTGTTTCCTCTAGCTCCTTATCATCTTTTACCTGCCCATCACCTTCATCAATCTGTATGAAATTGTTTTGAATCACATCACTTATATAAAATGTTTCATCACTACTTACATAAAGCTTACTAAAGTCAGCATTTAATGCGTCAAAAGCAGCTTTCACACCTACATTTTGTAAGCTTTCTTTTAAGCTTTTTGTACCTTCATATGTAAATTTAGGAATGGCAACCGTGGCTTTTTGTGTACTTTTAGAATGTATAATTTTTTTAAATGCTGTACTATCTAAGCCTTGTATGTACTCATAAATATTTTGATTGTTAGTGGGTTTAATCGCTACAAAGCTACACTGCTTGCCTTTAAAAGGTTTAATAAAACCTTCTGCTGTATCTGTTTCAAGATAATTTTCTTTGGAATGCATATACTGAACCTGTTTACTCTTACCATCCGAAACTTTAAACTTCCCACCTAGCAAATCACTGGCCCCATAAGGCTCTTCCCAGTTTGCCTTCAAGTTCATACTACTTAATAAATAAATATTAGCAGCTTCATCAATTTCCTTTAATGGCATCAGTAAACTATGTCCTATATTATTTTCAATCCATTCTTCCATAATCTCCTTTGTATAAGATTTATGTAAGTTTGCTCTAAACAAATCAGCTCCATAATAAGTCGCATTCACCTTTAAAAAATAATCTTTAGGTAGTTCATCTTCTGTAGGATTCAGCCAAATACTATTTTTCCCTTGAAAATTAAAACCTGTATAGTGACTTATTTTTTCTTGTAATTTACCAAAAGTCTCATTGATTTCACTCATGGTAAAGCCATTTAAATAAGTTTCTATCTCACTAGCAGTCTCACCTGCTGCACCATTTTCAAGAATGCCTAATGTCATCATTGTCATATAAGGCGCAATAAAATTATTTTCACCTTCTACACAGCTTGCTTTAAATAAGTTAAAGCTCGTATCAAATAAACAGTGGACCTTCTCCTCCGTTAAATCAGGAATATTCACTTGTATCTTCTTGCCCTCTGCATTCAGACTCGTTACACCTATACATGCCCTGCTTATTTTAATACCTAGACTCACCCACAAAATAAATACTACTGATATACAAGTTGCTAGTACAATTCTAGAAAGTATTCTAAGGCGTCTATCAGCTCTTCTTCTTTTATACTTCATCTTGTTATACTTTGTACCCTGTTCCATGTGCTCATCTCCTTATGTACATCTTTTCTTATTTTAACATATTTTCTCACTCTTATTTTATATTTTTTTAATTTTTATATATTTAATAAACTATTTTGTCACCATTTGTTACGCCTAGCCTAATAATACCGATTGTTGTATAATGAGATTTATGTAAAAACTTTATAGTAAGGAGATAATAATGATTACTGATTTTACAGCACTTAATTTAAATCCAAAAGTTATTGAAGGACTTAAAGCACAAAATATTACAGCACCTACTCCTATTCAGGCGCGTACACTTCCTGCTTTTATAGAAGGTTATGATATCATTGCTGAATCCTATACAGGTAGTGGTAAAACTCTTGCTTTCGTGCTCCCTTTATTTGAAAAAATAGATGTTACTAAAAATGAAATGCAAGCCATCATCCTTGCACCAACTCATGAACTTGTGATGCAAATCCATGAGCAAATTAGACTCTTAGCACAAAATAGTGGTATTCCAGTGACTTCACAACCTATCATGGGAGAAGTTAACATCGAAACACAAATCAAAAAGCTTAAAAACAAACCACATATCATCGTTGGATCTGCTGGACGTGTCCTGGATCTTATGGAACGCAAAAAAATTACAGCACATACTATTAAAACTGTAGTTTTAGATGAAGCGGATAACTTACTTGGCCAAAACCAAGCCGGTACAATCAAACGTTTACTCCATATGACAAGAAGTGAGCGTCAACTTTGCATCTTCTCTGCTTCTATTACAAAACAAACTTTAGAAGTGGCAAAAACATTTATGCCAGCACCAACAATTATTCAAATGGCACCTAAAACATCTCTTAATCCAAACATTGAACATATGTACATTGTAGGTGAGAAAAGAGATAAATTTGAATTACTTAAGAAATTACTCTTAGCTACAAAAGTAGAGAAAGCTTTAATTTTTGTAAGTCAAAATACAGATGTGACAACAATCCTTGAAAAACTTACTTACCACGGTTACAAAATCGCTTCTATTTCAGGGAAAGTTTCTAAAGAAGAACGTAAAAATGCTTTAATGCGTTTCAAAAAAGGTGAAGTACAACTTCTCATTTCTTCTGACCTTTCTGCCCGTGGACTTGATGTGCCAGACATTACACATGTCTTCCACTTTGATATGCCACTTACAGCGCAAGATTACCTTCACCGCGCAGGACGTACAGCCCGCGGCATCGCTAGTGGTACATCAGTTTGTATTACATCACCAAAAGAACTTGGGGCAATTCGTATTTACGAACGTGAATACAACATTAAATTCGCACCAATTACACTTGTTAAAGGCAATATCAAACGTTTAGATTCAGGTGAAATTATCAAAGCTGAAGCTCCTAAAAAAGCTAAAGCTGCTGAGCCTAAAGCAAACTCTCGTAACAAATATCCAAAAGGCTTCAACAGTGATAAAAAGAAAAACAAAGGTCCTAAAACTGCTAAAAATGAGGCTACTAAAAATGAAGCACCTAAAGCTCCAGCTAAATTCAAAGTTTCTAAAGATCAGCTCAAAGCAGCTACATCTAAAGCTACATCTAAAAAAGCTGGGGAAAGCACAGCTACATTTGCTGACATTATGGCTTTAATCGAAGCTGATGCGAAATTCGGTAAAAACTACGAATAATCTCTTTTTTTCTCCCCTTATTGTGCTATAATAAAATCAAATAAACGATTTAAGTACAATTTATAAGAGGGGGCGACAAAATCATGGCAAAACTGGCTTTAAATTTATCTAAGACACTCGCACCGTTACAAAACGAACTCAAAGATACAATGGATTTACTTTGTCCAACTGCAAAAGCTGGCAAAGATGATTCTCTATTTGAAGTCATAGAAGGCTTTGCAAATAAATATGGCAAGTCTCCTTATAACTCTGTAGAAGACATTTTAAATGCTTCCCTAGCAGAAGCCCAATACATGGGCAGCCCTTCAGTTACCTTTTCATTAGGTGACCTTGGAGATTTAACAAAAGAACTTACAGGTTGCTAAGTCTCTGCATTAGTAACTTTATACCAAAGACAAACAGTTTCTGAAGTATACACTTCAAAATCTGTTTGTCTTTTTTAGTTCTTCCCATATAAAATTAATACTTTTAAAATACTATAGGTGCGGTGATAATCGCACTTGGCTTTACAGTTCAAACAACCGCATATATTTCAGATGACTTTTCTGTTTCAGAGGATGGCAGTGAGCTAACTTTCAAGGTAAATGTCGGATCACCTATGGGATTTATCAGAGGTTACACAGATAAAGGAGGCAATGCGAGACCACATTATCTAAAGTTTTATTCAACATGGGGAGGCTTTAATAGCCCTCTTGGTGCTAAAAATGAATTTACACTAAAATTGGATGCAGAAGATACCGAAATATATGTTTATCACGGCAACGGTGGCTATTATTTGGCCTTAAAAAAAAATGAAGCAACCGGTAAATGGTACAGGGTTCAATAAACTGGATCTAACACAGCAAAAATAAAAAAGAGACAAAAACACTAAGCAATTCTTAGTGTTTTGTCCCTTCTGTAACCCTCGTTTTAAGTATATCCTATATCACTTAATATTATTCACTTATTATAAATTTTTTACTTCCCTTTATTTATGACTTTCCTTGCCCCTAAACCTATACAAATAACATGGCAATCCCTAATATTAAAATTGCTGTACATAACAATTTTTTCTTAAGGTTAGGCTCTTTAAAAATCAGTCCTCCTATGAGTACTGATACCACAATGGACACACTACGTAGTGGCATAGCAATAGAAATCGGTGTATTCGGCATATTCAGCCCTGCAAAATAAATACGATCCGCCAAAATAATGCATACACTCATGCCCAAAATGCTCCAACTCCACTTTAACTTAAGCGCCTCTTTCTTCACATACTTACGCCCTAAATAAGTTGCCAAATAAAACAGCATCATAAAGAACAAAAACCAAACTTGTACAATGGAACTGGTCAAACTAGCTGCCATTCCCCTAGCTATTAACGCATCTGTCACCTGACCTATGGCTATTTTATCAATCAAACTTGTAATGGCATTAAAAATTGAACCAATGACCATATAATAAAAATACTTATTTCTAAAGATATGTGTTACCTCAAATTTACCAACCTTACTAATAAAGTAATAAGCCACAAACATAATAGCAATACCTACCCATTGCATAGGCCTAAGCATTTCCCCTAAAACAATAATCCCTAATATAATTGAGAACAATGGCGTTACTGTATTAAAAGGTGTAATCACACTAATAGGCAGCTTCTGAATAGCTAAAAACATCAAGTTCCATCCCACATAAATAATTAAACTCTTAACTGCCAATAAAAAAATTGTCCCCCCACTAATAAGTACCGCATTTCGCATCTCATAACACACCAACACAAAAGATAAAATGCTATAAGCCGTTAAAACCGAAATAACCTCTTCATCCTTCAAGGCCACCTTCTTCAAAATATCCCAAACACCCAAAAAAATCCCCGCAACCAAAAACATACAAAGTGCAATCATTATCTTTCCCCTTTTCTCCTGTATCTACTTGCCCTAAATCATTTCTATATCAGCATATTATATTCAAATCCCCCTGTAAATCAATAAAATTAAAGCTAATTCACCCTACTTTTTAGCTTATAATTCCTGTTTCTCCTTTACTAAATACCTA
>USPX01000050.1 GCA_900556665.1 uncultured Eubacteriales bacterium | reverse complement strand
TTTCTCTTATAGCTTTATATAAGTTTTATTTGTTAAGTTTAACTTATATTTATTATATCTTATTAATTGTCACTCTTCAATTTTTTAAGCTCACGTAACACATTCTTAATATAAGCTAACAACTCTTTCTTAGGCACATCTTGTACAAGTATTTTAATCATCGCTTCTTTACCTGCTACAAACTTCATATCTCCACGGTAAGAAGCTACAATTTCAGGAATCAACTCTGCATTTAAACTTGCATTTTCTTTGAATTTAAAAGTAACAATTTTTTGATTTTCTGATACAAGTGTCATATATAAATCATGGGCCATAGCTTTAATTATAGCAATATCTAATAAATTATAAACCGATTGTGGAATATTTCCATAGCGATCTTCTATTTCCTCGATAACATCCATATATTCATTTTCTGTTTGGATAGAAGCAATTCTCTTGTAAATATCAAGCTTTTGTACTTCATCTGGTATATAGCTATTTGGAATATAGGCATTAATCTTAATCTCAATAGTTGTCTCAAACTCTTCTTCGGTGATTTCACCTTTTTCTTCATTTACCGCTTCACTAAGCATCTTACAATACAAGTCATATCCTATACTTTCCATATGTCCATGTTGCTGTGCACCCAAAAGATTTCCTGCGCCACGGATTTCAAGGTCACGCATAGCGATTTTAAATCCTGCACCTAACTCTGTAAACTGCTTAATTGCTTGAAGCCTCTTTTCAGCAATTTCTTTAAGAACCTTATTCTTTTGATACATTAAATACGCATAACCCATTTTATTAGAACGTCCTACACGTCCGCGAAGCTGATAAAGCTGACTAAGTCCCATGCGGTCTGCATCATTCATAATGATTGTATTAGCATTAGGAATATCTAGACCCGTTTCAATAATCGTTGTACATACTAGGACATCAATTTCATACTCAATGAAGGATAGCATAATCTTCTCAAGCTCACGTTCACTCATTTGACCATGTGCAAAAGAAACTCTAGCATGTGGAATAAGCCTTTGAATCTTCATAGCTTCTTCTTCAATGTTTTTAACCTGATTATGAAGATAATAAACTTGCCCACCACGGCCAAGCTCCCTATTAATGGCATCTTTAATAAAGTCCTCACTATATTCAATAACATAGGTTTGTACTGGTTTTCGTTCAAGGGGGGCCTCTTCTAAAACACTCATCTCACGTATCCCAATAAGACTCATATGCAGTGTTCTTGGAATAGGTGTAGCCGTTAAATTCATAACATCTACCTGTGTGCGCATTTGTTTTAGTCTTTCTTTATGAGTTACACCGAAGCGCTGCTCCTCATCTATGATGACAAGACCTAAGTCTTTGAACTTCACATCTTTAGATAGTAGTCTATGAGTTCCTACAACGATATCCACTCGCCCACTTGCAAGGCCTTCAATAGTTTGTTTGACTTGTTTAGCTGTACGGAATCTAGATAAAAGTTCTACATTAATTGGATAATCCGCCATACGCTCAGCAAATCGTTTATAATGTTGCTGTGCTAAAATAGTCGTTGGCACCAAATAGGCTACCTGCTTATTGCTTTGTACGGCTTTAAAAGCTGCACGTATAGCAACCTCTGTTTTGCCATAACCAACATCCCCACAAATTAAGCGATCCATAATACGGTCACTTTCCATATCCTTCTTAACATCTTCTATAGCTTCTAATTGATCATCTGTTTCTTCATATGGAAACATCTCTTCAAATTCTCTTTGCCATACATTATCAGGATCATATTTAAAACCACGACTATATTGTCTTTGGCTATATAGCTTAATAAGATCCTTGGCAATATCTTTAATGGCACTTTTAACCTTTGCTTTAGATTTACGCCACTCAGAGCCACCTAATTTGCTTAGTTTAGGTGCTTTTCCCTCTGCCCCTACATACTTTTGAACCATATCCATTTGATTGATGTTAACGTAGAGAATATTATTATCTGCATACTCTATTTTTAAATTATCCCGACTAATCCCTTCAAATACAATCTGCTCAATGCCTTTGAATACACCAATTCCATGCATTTCATGTACAACATAATCTCCTGGTGTCAATTCTAAGAAACTTTGTATTTTAGCGCCACTATATTTCTTCTTGAGCTTTTTAGGTTTCTTATCTTGTCCAAATAAGTCTTTATCTGCTACGATATGCCAGTTTAAATCTTTATAATAAAAGCCTTTTTCAAGTGCTCCTTTATATAATAGAATCTGTCCTGGTAATACACCTTCTTCAGGATTTTCTGTCTGACTTACTGTAAGCCCGCGTTCTTCTAGCACATCGCTAAGGCGTTGCATTTTAGCACGCATACCACATAAAATCATGACTCTTTCGTGGTCTTCTTTCCACTTCTTTAGGTCTTCTTCTAATATATCCACATTACGATATACATTACTATGTTCATATACATCCAAAGGCATATTAAAATCTACTGGAAAGTCTTTTTCACTGGCTTCAAACTTCATTAAATATACTTTTTTAAGATGTTCTAAACGATTAGCAATGGCTTCATACTCAAAAATCAACTCTATTTGCTTTGGTAAAATATGACCATAGTCTAAACGATCCTTCATACTTTCACGGTATTCAAATAAAGTACGTTCACTTTTATCTTTGGTTTTAACAGGCTCATCAATAAAAACAAGTGTATCCTTTGGCAAATAATCTAAAATAGATACCATTTCTAAATCCGTATATGGTACATATAATTCCAGTCCTTTAGGGCTAATATCATTTTCAATTTGCTCAATAGCTTCCTCCACTTGTTCTTTGATTTTATCCACGCTATCTCTCTTACCTTCTTCTCGCAATCTCTTTACAACATTTTGAAGGTCCTCTCTAATAGCTGGTACAGCATCTCTTAACAAAGCAGGGGCAAAGACAATTTCTTGATTTGGTACAATCAAAAGTTCTTCAACCTTTTCTATAGAGCGCTGTGTCTGTACATTGAAACTACGAATTGAATCTATTTCATCATCCCAAAGTTCAATACGATAAGGCTCATCCATAGTTGGTGGATAAATATCAATAATTCCTCCTCTTATGGCAAACTGTCCCATACTTTCCACACGCCCTACTCGCTCATAACCTATTTGTACCAGATTACTTTGAAAAGCAGTAATGTTTATAACTTCTCCCACTTTTATACGTTTACAATAAGACTGCCATGTTGCTTTTGGTGAAAGTGGGTTTAATAGCGATTGTACTGGAATAATTAAAGTAATATCTTCTTCATTATTAAGCGCTTCAATAACACGAATACGTGCAGATGTAATATCCATACTATGCACATCTGCATTATAAAAAAGAATATCCCTTGAAGGATAGGTATACACCTTTTCCTTACCTTTAAGTGCGGACAAGTCTTCAAATATTCTCTTTGCACTGACTTCATCATAAGTAATAACTACAGTTGGAAGGTTTGTAAATTCACTTACCCCATAAACAAAATGACCTTTACATGCATCTACCATATTTGTAACCTTTACATTAGCCACCTTATTACTTTGAAGTAAATTCAACATTTCTTCCATACCAGAAAGTTCTTTTAAAGGCCCTATAAGCCCTTTATATTTATACGCCACGATTTATCACCATCTTATTTTTTGTTATATAAATTCATAGCCTTATTAATATCAGCTGTTACCATACATTCTACGGCTTTTACAACATCATTAAGTTTAGGTCCAATAATTTTCATATCATCTTCTGAAAATCTACCTAATACATAATTGGCAAGATCCCAACCTGGTGGCTTTTGTCCTACACCCACTTTGATTCTAGGAAATTCTTGTGTATTCATATGTGCAATAATGCTTTTAATACCATTATGCCCACCTGCACTACCATTGGCGCGAATACGAATTTGTCCTACATCTAATGAAATATCATCATAAATAACAATTACATCCTCATTATTTAATTTTTGAAAATCCATACATGCACGAATAGCCTCACCACTTAAATTCATAAATGTTTGAGGCTTCATTAAAATAACACGTTCACCGCCTATTCTACCTTCTCCAATAAGCGCTTTATATTTATTTTTATTAACTTGTATATTATACGTTTCTGCAAGGCTATCTATAACCTCAAATCCAATATTGTGACGAGTTGTTGCATATTGCATCCCTGGATTACCAAGTCCTACTATTAACTTCATATATTCCTCCAAATTTTTCTATTTGCAAATTTTCTTTCTCTTTATCATAGCACGATTTCATGCTATTTTCCAATTTATAGCTTTACCTATAAAACATTTTATAATTTCAGTATGAGATTTTCCATCCTTCTCTATGCCTCGTAATTATTTCCTAGGAACACAAAAAAATCACCCCATAGGGGGTGATTTTAAACTTTACTAATCAAATAATTTAGATACTGATAAATCTTCGTGAATACGTCTAATAGCATCAGCAAAGATAGGTGCTACTGAAATCTCTTTGATTTTGCTAATTTTCTTTTCTTCTGGAATAGCAATTGTGTTAAGAATTACAAGTTCTTCAATAGCTGAAGCTTCGATTCTTTCCATTGCTGGACCAGAGAGAACTCCGTGTGTACAACAAGCATAAACTGCTGTTGCTCCTCTTTCTTTAAGCGCATTTGCTGCATTACAAATTGTTCCTGCTGTGTCAATCATATCATCTACTAAAATTACACGTTTACCAGAAACATCACCAATGATATTCATAATTTCAGATACATTAGCTTTTGGTCTTCTCTTATCAATAATAGCAAGAGGTATATCTAATTTAGTTGCAAAAGATCTAACTCTTCCCACACTACCAAGGTCTGGTGATACAGCTACAACATCATCTACATGTTCACCTAATTTATCTGCATAGTATTTTGTTAAAAGTGGCATTCCTACTAAGTGATCCACTGGAATGTTGAAGAATCCTTGAATTTGTGCACAGTGTAAGTCCATTGTAAGTACTCTATCTGCACCAGCAGTTTGAAGAATATCTGCTACTAATTTTGAGCTAATTGGATCTCTGGCTCTAGTTTTTCTATCTTGTCTTGCATAACCATAGTATGGAAGTACTGCTGTGATACGTCCTGCTGAAGCACGTTTCATCGCATCAATCATAATTAATAATTCCATAAGGTGTTCGTTAGCTGGTGTTGATGTTGGTTGAATGATATAAACATCTGTACCACGTACCTTTTCATCAATTTTAACGCTAATTTCACCATCACTAAATTTCATAACTTCTGATTTACCAAGAGTAACATCTAATTTTTGAGCAATCTCTTGGGCAAGTACTGGATGCGCGTTACAAGTAAACACTTTAATATCAGTGTAATTTCTAATCATTTGAGTTAGTCCTCCTTCAATATAACGACCATGTTTTCCGCAAACATTATACCACGATTGTATACAAAATGCAAAGTATACAATTTATTTTCGTGACAATATACCATGTTTTAACCTATTTTTGGCGTTTTTTTGTAACCCATTCTAGTTTATTTTCTTGTTTTGCACGTGCTATTGCCAAACTATTTTTAGGAACTGTGTCAGTTATTGTTGAACCTGCTGCAGTATAAGCATTGTCTTCTACTGTTACTGGTGATACAAGGTTTGTATTGCATCCAATAAATGCATTATCTCCAATTGTAGTACGATGTTTCTTTTGACCATCATAGTTTACAACTACTGTACCACAACCAAAGTTAACATTAGACCCTACATCTGCATCTCCTACATAAGTAAGGTGAGAAATCTTTGTACCATCACCAATATTAGCGTTTTTAATTTCTACGAAATCTCCAACTTTAATATTTTTACCAATATGTGAATTTGGTCTAATGTAAGCAAATGGTCCTACATGTGTACCTTCATCTACGAAGCTATCTAAGATTACACTAATTTCTACATCTACATTATCTTTAAGCTCTGCATTTTTGAGTTTTGAATTATAACCAATATGACAACCTTCACCAATAACTGTTTTGCCTTCTAACATACAACCCGGTTCAATAATTGTATCTTTACCGATTACAACTTCTGGGCAGATATATGTGTTATTAGGATCAACAAGTGTTACCCCATTTGCCATATGTTTTGCATTAATACGTTGTTTCATTACTTCTGTTACTGCTGCGAGTTGAATTCTAGAATTTACGCCTGCAATATCATCTCTTTCTTCTGTTGCTACAGCATCTACAAGATGTCCTTCATTACGTAAAATCTCAATTGTATCTGTAAGATAATACTCGTTTTGTGCATTATCATTTGTAATCTTTGATAAAGCATCATTTAATAATTTACCGTTAAATACATACATTCCGCCATTGATTTCTTGAATTTGTTTTTCCTCTTCACTAGCGTCTTTTTGTTCAACAATTTTTAATAAATGACCGTTTTCATCTCTTACGATACGACCATATCCTGTTGGATCATCCATAATCGCTGATAATACTGTTAATGCATTATTTTGACTTCTATGGAATGCTAACATTTTCTCTAAAGTTTCACCTGTGATAAGTGGCGTATCTCCACATAAAATAAGCACTTCATCTGCATCTTCAATAAACTCTTTAGCTTGCATAACAGCATGCCCTGTTCCTAATTGTTCTTTTTGAAGCACATATGTCATATTTTCTCCAAGTTTAGCTTTAATATTCTCTGCTTTATGTCCAATAATAATACATACTTCCTCTACACCTACATATTTTGCTGCTTCAATAGGATATTCTACAAGGGACTTACCAAATACTGTATGGAGTACTTTAAGTTCATTTGATTTCATACGTGTTCCTTGACCAGCTGCAAGTATTAATGCTTTTGTTCTCATTTTACTCTTCCTTTCACGTTTCTATTCCTTTTGTATTTTCTCATCTTATTATAATTTATGCAATACTTATATAATCATCCTTATGCATTCACTTAAATTATAGTCTGGCATAAAAAAAGATGCTGTAACTCATTACAACATCTTTTAAGTATCAATTATTCTTGAATATCTAAATCATTTTCATCTGCAATAGCAACTTCATCAGATAATAAAATCATTTCATATTTTTCAAGTACTTGATTTTGGATGCGATCTCTTGTTTCTGAATTAATAGGATGAGCTATGTCTCTAAATTCCCCATCAAGTGTTTTACGACTTGGCATAGCAATGAAACGTCCTTTGTCACCTTCGATAACTTTGATATCATGAACAACAAATTCATTATCAAATGTTACTGATACAACGGCTTTCATTTTTCCATCTTTATTAATTTTTCTTACTCTGATATCTGTAATTTCCATGAGCAAATCCTCCCTGTTTTTATCTAGTGCCTTTTGTCGGCTATCCTATTTATATATCTATTATTATTTGAATTATAAATTATTTTCAATAAATAGTCAATATTTTTTTCTTTTGCTTCATAATTCCATAATGCATCTATTTTATTTAACTATAAGCAAACCTTTTTTCGTCATTTTTTATGCATTTTATACAATATTTCTCTTTTCAAGTAAAATAATCTTATCTTTCGTACCAATTACTTTTTGACCATCAGATACAAAAACTTGCTTATCTAAAATCGCATTTTCGATGACACAACCCTTACCAATTGTTGCACCTTCCATTATAATAGAGTTCTTTACAACAGAACCTTCACCAATGAATACTCTTCTAAAGAGCACAGAACTCTCAACTTGTCCATTAATAATATCACCACCACTAATAATGCTATTAGAGATAGTAGATTGCGCATTAAATTTAGCTGGTGGTTCATCCTTAGCCTTTGTTGAAATGTATGGATATTCATTAAAGAATAATCCACGTACTTCTGGTGTTAAGAAGTCCATATTAAGATGATAAAATTCAGGAATATCCCTAATTCTTCTCCAATATCCTTCATAACGGTAACCATAAATTTTTAATTTTTTACGATAACGCATAACGATATCGTTAACAATGCTATATCGACCATCTGCTTCTAGTTCCTCAAGTAATCTAATAAGAAGCTCTCTCCCGATTACATATTCCCCGAGTGATACAGTTGTATATTGAGGATCTAGTGGTTTTTCTTCAAACTCTATCATTCTGTCATTTTCATCTAATCCAATGACACCATAATCTTGCACTTCGTAAGTTTTCATATCCTTACAAATAATAGTTATATCAGAACCTTTTTGTTCATGATACTTAATTACCTTCTCATAATCTATTTTATATATTTCTTCACCTGAAGTGATTACAACATATGGTTCATTACTTTTCTTAAGGAACTCAATGTTTTGGAAGATACTATCTGCAGTTCCTCTAAAACCAAAAGCATCTTGACTAGACATATTTGGTGTAAATAAGAAGAGGCCTGTCTTTTTTCTTCCGAAATCCCACCATTTAGATGACCCAATATGGTCAGCAAGTGATCTTGCACTATATTGGGAAATAACTGCTACTTTTTTAATACCTGAGTTACTTAAGTTACTAAGCGCAAAGTCAATAGAACGGTATGAGCCACCAATTGGCATAGCCGCTACATTTCTTTGTTTTGTAAGTACACCAAGTGTTGTTCTTTTTCCACCTGCTAATACAATACCTATAGCTCTCATTTCATTCCCCCCTTACACAATTAATGAATGCCCACTTTCTAATACTCCATCTAAGTAATGTTCTTCTAATGTATGCCCACCTACTTCACAGTTCTTACCAATTGTGACATTAGCAGGTACGATTGTATTATCACCAATAACAGTGATACCACTTGAGTAAATACGTGCTTTAGTAATATGTGGCACATTTTCCCCTACACCAATTACTGTATTCTCTCCAATCTCTGATTTCTCAGATATAATACATTTATCAAGTTGTGCACCTTTTCGAATAATAGTCTCAGCCATAATGATTGAATTCCTTATAACTGCACCTTCTTCAATGATTACCCTTGGCCCTAATACTGAATTATGTACTTCCCCATAGACCTCACACCCCTCTGATACAAGGGATTGACTGACTTTTGCACCTTCACCTATATATTGAGGTAATTGATGCTCAATATTTGTATAAATTTTCCAAAACTCATCATATAAATTGAATACAGGTACTGTTTCTGTAAGTTCCATATTAGCTTTCCAATAAGCTTCAATTGTTCCGATATCACGCCAGTAATCATTGAATTTATAAGCATATACATTCTTTTCACTATTAATCATATCTGGAATAATATGTTTACCAAAATCGCTTGCTTCATGAATAGTATTATCTTTGATTAAAGCTTTTTTAAGTACATCCCATGTAAAGATGTAGATTCCCATTGATGCTAAATTGCTCTTTGGCTTTTCTGGCTTTTCTTCAAATTCAACAATTCTTCCTTCATCATTAGTCTTCATAATACCAAACTGATTTGCAATATCCATTGGAACTTCAATAACTGCAATTGTAGCATCCGCATTATTTTTCTTATGTTCTTCAAGCATTGCACTATAATCCATTTTATAAACATGGTCTCCTGAAAGAACCAAAATATATTCTGGGTTATATTCATCTATATATCGAATATTATGATATATAGCATTTGCTGTTCCTGAATACCAAGAACCTTCATTTCCTTTTACGAATGGTGGTAACACTGTTACCCCACCATTTCTTCTATCTAAATCCCAAGGTATACCAATACCTATATGTCTTGTAAGAAGAAGTGGTTCATATTGCGTAAGTACCCCAACTGTATCAATACCTGAGTTAATACAGTTGCTTAGTGGAAAGTCTATAATTCTATATTTTCCACCGAACATTACAGCAGGTTTAGCAATCTGCTTAGTTAGAATGCCTAACCTGCTACCTTGTCCACCAGCTAAAAGCATGGCGATCATCTCTTTTTTATTCATGCAATCCCTCCTAACTATTCATAAGTGCAATTTTAGAATAAGTTTGAATTCATTTATGCATAAATATATTAACATTTTACCAATTTTTTTACAATATTCAATTTATATATTATTATCTAAAAATTTATATAATTTAAACAGACTTTATTATGCAGTTTTTATTTAGATTCCTGGATAAATACCTACCTCTTTAGTAATTTCATCTACAGCATCTAACCATAACAACGTTTTAAAGTCATTATATACTTTTTCTTCCGGTTGTTTGGTCGCCATAAGCACACCTACTCCTACTACTTCTGACTCAAATTCTTGCATTAAATCACAGATACCTTTCGCTGTTCCGCCACCTTTCATGAAATCATCGATAAATAATACTTTTGAACCTTTTTTAATCGCTTTTGTTGATAGGCACATTGTTTTAATACGGTGATTGCTATTTGTAATATAGTTCATGTGAATTACTGTACCATCTGTTAACTTACTTTGATTTCTTACAACAACCATTGGTTTATTAAGTACCATTGCTGTCATAAGGGCAATTGGAATACCTTTTGTTTCTACAGTAATAACGTAGTCAATTTCCACATCTTTGAATAGACTTGCTAAAGCAATCCCAATATTTTTAGAAATGCTAGGTGTATATAGAAGGTCATTTGTATAAATATACCCACCAGGAATAATACGATCTGAAGCATTAATATGCTCACATAATTCTTTTGTAAAGTTTTCCATTTGTTCTTTAGTCATAAGTGGATTATAATACACGCCACCTGCTGCTCCTGAAATTGTTTCAATAGCACCAATTTCATAATTAGTAAAGATTTCTCTAATCGTATCTAAATCTTCACTAATTGTTGACTTTGCACAGTTAAATAAATTACAAAAATGAGTTAATGTAAAAATTTTATTCGGGTTGTTCGTTAAAATATTAGTGATTACACTAATGCGATCATGTTTTTGTACTTTTTTCATTTGCTTTCTCCTTTGATTATTCCAAGTATAACGACATGTGCTAGTTAATCTTTAATTATGTAAAGGATAAATATGGTAATTA
>USPX01000049.1 GCA_900556665.1 uncultured Eubacteriales bacterium | reverse complement strand
ATGGACGCTTTTTTATTTTCTATTCAATTACTTGTATAATCATATCACATAATTTAGCATATGTTACTTTTGCTTTTGGATTAATCTCTGTAATAAGACCTGCTGCATAAGCCTTTCTTACAGCTTCACGATAATCTGCACTTACATTTTGGAAACTTACACTTGATGGTTTTACTTTGTACCCTGTTTTTAATTCATACAGTTTTACAAGTCCAGCCACCGCTTGTTCTTCTGTAATAGTTCCACTATTATTTCCAATAAAAATACCTGTTGATTTAGCTTTATTAAATGTTTCAGTACTTGGTTTTACTGTTAAATCAATGCTTGATTTGTTTTGAGCAATACCCATCATAAGTGCTACATATTGATCACGATATACATAGTCTTTGCTATAGTATACTGTACCTAATCCATTAATGTTATATGCGTTCATTAATTTACCCATTGTATAACTTATACTTCCTGAGCTTGCAATGTTTTTTTGATAAAGTGCAAACATACCTAATTGAGATGTTTGAT
This sequence comes from uncultured Eubacteriales bacterium, assembly GCA_900556665.1. Next base: position 10,445 of record USPX01000049.1, on the reverse strand, counting down.
ATTTTAAGAATGTCTCATTAAGTGTCTCAATCGTATGATTTGCTTTTACCCATTTTGCAGAATCATAATAGTAAGTATATGTATATAAATCTTGATAACGGTAAGATTCTACTGTATCTAATTTTAATTTAACCATCGCATAACCATCTAGCTTATTAACTGTTGTGGTCTGTTTATCTCCTCTGAATCGAATTTCTAAACGTTCACCTTTAATAAGCATTTCAGGATAGCTTCTTTGATATGTATAAATATCGGCACTTTTAGCTGTTGTTAAATCAATTTGTACTATATCCTTCGCACTATGCTTCTTGCTATAGTATTCAAGGGTTTTGGCTGGGATCTCATATTCTCCAACATATGTTTGGATTTTAAGTGCCATTCCTTGATTAATTAATGTATCTAAAACTGATTTCGCCATTTTAATTGTTCTTACTTTAGCATCAGTCTTATTTTTATAAAGTTTTACATCTACTGTATAGTAGTAATCTTTTTTAGCTTGGATTTGTGTAATAACTTTATTAGTATCTACAATTTCCCATGTCCAAATATCATTTTTATAAGATTCTACGATTGGTTCTGGATAAGTCACAATGTTCTCATTATCCCCACCATCAAATTCACCACTAGATGTTTTAGTTATAAGCCTTACATACTTTGTATATACAGATTCTCGTACAATTTTTCTACCTGTCTCTGGATCTGTAAATACTAAGATTGTTTTAGCTCTTACATAGTATGGTCTATTGGCTTGTAATCCAGTGAATTTTACCATTGTCTTATCAATGATTTCATAACCACTTTCTTCACCACCCGCATTTTCACCTGAAGTATTTAATACGATACTGTCTAGGAATTCTACGTTATCAGCGAATTCTATCTCATAAGAATAGGCTTTATTAGGGTCATACCCCTCACCTTCTGGTCCTTCAATACCTTCTAAATCTTCTACGTCGCGAATCCAACTTACTGTTATATAGTTATCAGTAACTGGTAAGAAGTCGTGTCCAAGTTCTAAGATACTTTGATAATCTGCTTTTCCAAGTCCTCTTGGTGGATCTGGATTTTCAATTGTAAGTGTCTTTTGTGATACTGGATTACTCCAACTTGAAATTTCATTGCCTTCTTTTTGTTTGGCGCGAATCCATACATTATAAGTTGTATCTGGCATTAAGCCTGTAATTGTAACAATTGCTTTTCCACCGTTAGCCACATAGTCTTTATTACCTGGTTCATCTGATATTGTAAACTCCCATTTTTTAGCTGAGTCTGGATCTTCTACTCTACTATATACGATTTCATATTCAAAATCTTCATTGTATGTCCACCAAACAGAAACAGTATCATCAGTTACCCCGTTTGGATTTAAAACTGGTACAGTTGGTTTAGCCTGTGGTGGTTTAAACTCTGTAGCAGTTGTACCAATGATATAACTTGGATAAGTCTGTGTAAGTTTTTCACCTGAATCTAATACACGGTATGCTCTAATTAAAATAACGTAACGTGTATTAGGACTAAGGCCAGTTACTTTATAATCTTTCCAAGGTAATTGGTCACCATGTGTTGCATCTTCTGGTTCAATTGTATGCCATCCATCAACTGAATCACTTTCATTTTGTACAATCCATTTTTCTAAACTAATGGCACTTGCTGTACTTACTGCTGTATTTTGGTCCTTAATTTGTTTAATTACTTCGTCATAAGGTAATGTTTTAACTTCATATTTGATATCATTACCTAGTGTAACTTCCCTGTCTCTATAGTCTTTATTATAATCATTACCTACAATTTTTTTAACTGCTTCTACATCATTCTTTGTCTTTAAGATATGTTCTTTAAGATCAGGATCACCTTTAAATTTAATAGCTGGTGTACCACCTGTATAAACTCTACTATTCCATAACTTAGCGAAGAAGTTTTCCTCTTCATCTGTATAATTATCTGGATGATTTGCTATAATTTCATACCATTTTTCTAACCATTCAATAGTGATACTTTCTGTATCAATACCATTTTCTTGAATTCTAAGTGGTGGCTTAGCTAAGATTGGTGGTGTAAAGATATCACCATTTTTATCCACTGTAATTGCTACAATTGTAGGTTGTGAAATACTGTATTCTCCACTATAATCACGTTTTGCTACTATTTTAATATAATAAGTTTTATTAGATATAAGTGGTTTTACTTTTTGCTCAGATGTGATGTATTTATCTAATTCAGTTTTGAAACCAATAATTGTTTTTTTATCTTGTTTATAAATCAACTCATCATCGGAATCCTTAGCAATTGCTAGATTCTCAATAATTGGTGCTACATCTGTATCCTCTAAGGTGCTTTCATCCTCTGCTACCCAAATGTCATATCTCATTTCATGTTCGATCTTTCCATCTGCCTTTTTAGGTGCATCCCAAACAAGCTGTAACTTAAAAGGATCTTTATATTTCATATAAAATGTATTTGCTTTCATTTTATCTACGCTAACATCATCACCTGTTACAAGGTACTTGTTCTTTTCAAAACCTGCTTCATTTCTTATTTTATCTGAATATGGTTCTGGTACTTGTGGTTTAAGAGGTTGTTCCCTCAATTCATATGGTGTATATGGGCACTCTTTTGTGCGAAGTACTTCACCACCTGTAAAGATAAATTCTACATAATAGAAACTCTTTTTTTTAGGTTCATCGTGTTCAAATCGCCCTGGATCTCTTGGATTCAGCATATTATTGTTAAGTGTACCTACTAATCTGTAAGAATTTTCACCTTCCATCATACGATAGATTTTAGTTGTTTCTAAAGTATTATTATCTGCCCAAGCACCAAGTTGCCATTTAAGTTCTATACGTTTTTTACCAATGTTAAGGATAGTTAAACTTACACTTCTAGAAGCTTGCGCTATTTTAGGTGTCTCTATGTTTTTACCGACCTTTTCCCATCCATCTCTTAAAAACTTACTTGAAATATCTGTAGCAAGTACATAAGCTGAATATTTTTCTCCTGGCATTGTATTCGGAATAACGTATTTTACCTTTTTAACGCCACCTTCTGTAACGACTTTTGCGTCTTCATCTTTGATGATTACTGTTTGTGTACCTACGCCAGTTTGTTCACTGCCATCTCTTCCGTCAACACCATCTTTAGTATTTACGTCTTTATCAATATACACAAGCTTATATGTAGCTCCAGGAATGTACTCCCATAAAACTTCAATCTGATCATCTTTTTCTCTCATGATTGTATTAAAATCAGTTAAGAAATATTTACTAGGCTCTGAATTAATAATATTAGAAAGTTCTGCTTCATACTCTTTGCCTAATGCATCATAGTGTAAGTGTCCTGGCTTAACTTTTACCTTATATAAGTTACCGTTTTTAAGCTCTTGAGTTCCTGTTAAGTGCTCTTCAATAAGCTCTACATACTTTTCTTGCCCTTCTGTTGCACGGAAACGGTCTGACTCAAATGCCTCACCATGTATGTCTTCTAAAAGAAAGCTATAATACTCAGCCTCCTCTTTATTATCCTGTGGATTAGTACCGGGAAGCACTGTAGTTGGCATTGTATTAGTTGCACGTGAGAATGTGATTTGAATAGATGGACTAATATCGTCTTTTTCTGGCCACTTCGTATGCATAACCTTAATAGGTTCAATACCATCACTTGGTAATCTATTTTGAGGATTTCCTAATACACTTGTACTGCTTACTAACATTGCAAATGCTAATATTCCAGCAATACGCTTTTTAATTCTCATTATTTTTCCTCCCCTCGTTCTTATTATAATTGTGATTTATAAAGCATTGCAATAATCTCTTCTACAGTAAGTTGTTTACTTGGCAATACCTTTGAATTAGGATTGTTTACAATCTTAAGTTCGACTGCTGCATAAACATATGGTCTGTACTGCGCTTGGAAAGCACCGATATTTTGCACACTCTGTCTATTTTTAATTACAATACTATTTATTGGACGTTTATGTACCTTTTCATAACCTTGCATAATGACGAAAATAGCTTCATCTTGTCTAATGGCATTTGTTCTACCTATATTATTAATACCTTTGATTCCATTATTTTTAAGGTAAACAGCATAATCTGTCCCTCTTGAAGCACCAATGATTCTAGCTACTGCCCCATATACTTGTTCTTTTGTTGCAGCTGATTTAACTGAACTACTATTAATAGTAAAGAAATCTGTTAAATTGTATTTTGCTATAAAACTCTGATATGGCGCTAGACTTGGTACTGTCGTAATTAAAGAAACTTGTCCTGTTAAGATATATGTTCCTAATCTATCAGCTTCAATACCAAAACCATTTCCTATAGCATAACAATCTACCTGATACCAATTTTGAATTAAGTAATATGCATTTGCTGCAAAACTATCTACTTTGGCCATTAGGAGAATTGGTTTATCTATTGTTTGAATACTCACTTCTCGCTTAATTGTACGATCCATAATCTTTTCAACTTTTTTCATATGATCTTTTTGAATATCATCTAATGAATCATTAATAATCTCATTTAAAACATCATCAGCAATAGTGCCATTATAAATTTTCTTTTCAAGTTTGTTGATAACTCTTTTTCTTTCTGTATCAACAATATCATTAAGGGCCACCATAATACTTTCCTCTACATCTCTATCTGCATCTCTGATGTAGACTAATTCCATATCTACTGACATTCTAGATGTAATTGGTGATTCGCCATTAATTTTTTCTGTTGTATCATTAATTTTAAAGCTCATACCTACATAGTAGTCTTCAATACTATCTTCACTTGCAAGTTCAATAGCCTTCTTAATTTGCTCATTATCTTCTGTTAATGTGTATGGCCTAATATTGGCTGTATAATCACCTAATGTGATTTTAAGTACTGTTTTTGAATCATTTTCATAAGTGAATACACTAGCTGGCATATAGTAGTAGACATCTTTAGCATTTTCACCAACAACTAGATCATATTCGCTTTGAAGACCCACTTCTGTTTTAATATAAGTTTCACGATATTTATAAACAGCTTTGTCTTCAACTTCCCAATAAGGTCTTCTTCTAAGTTTTTCTACTTCTGCATCAAACTTTTTAAGATATTCTTCATATTTATTATCTTTGTCATCTTCTTTTTCATCAAATTCTGTTCGTGTCATTACTCTATCTGAATATAAAGAGGTTGGATACTTGCCACCATCTGTTAGAGGTTTTGTCTTATCCACTACTCTTACTTTGATATAGTAACGTTTATTTTGTTTTAAACCTGTAATTTTATACACAAAGTGTGTGTAACCTTCTGGAGTTAATGGACTAGGCTTATTTGGTGTTAATTTTGTCGCACTATATTTAGTGATTGAATATTCATCATCCATTTCACCTTCCACTGCAATTTCAAAATCATAACTTGATGGTACTAATGACTCAGATGGTACTGGTGCATCAAAACTAATTACAGTTTCTTTTGTTGCATCATATTTGTAGTTCTTTAAAAGTTCTACTTTTAAGTTAATAGGTGGTAATACTGGTGCTGTAGTTACAGGTACCATAATCCATCCTGATTTTACTTCTTTACCATTAATAATGCATACTGTTCTAACATAGTAGTAATAAACTTCATTTGGATTTAAAGTATTATCTTTTACTAAGAATTTGCTTGATTCTTGTGCTGGTGTTAAGTTTGTCCATGTCTTATCTTTACCTGTGTAAGTACTGATAAATGGATTTGCTTCACTTGGTGAATCTGATCTAAAACCAACACGTTTGTCATCAGCTTCTACTAATTCTTCAACTTTTTTACTTTGCTCTTCTTTTGTCAATTGTAAATCTGTTCTAATGAACTCATAATAAGTTTTTGAAACATCTTTATCTTCTTCAAATTTAGCTGGTGCCCATCCAATTATTGCAGTCGTATTGTTAGGTTGCTCCTCTACCCAGATTTTTTCTGGTGTAGGAGGTACTTTATCTTCACTTGTTGGTGGAATTGGCATTGTTGTTGTTGTAAATGTTACTTCTTTAGAGAATAATGAATAACGACTTGGTATTGCTGTTCCAGCTTCACTTAAGTTATTTCTCCAAGGACTTAATTTTACACGTACTTGCATATAGTATACTTCATTAGGATCTAAACCTATTAATTCAAAATCTTCTTCTCCTTGACCTGTAAGAGCATCAGAACTTACTATAATTGGTACTACACCACCATTTCTGAGTTTCTCAATATAGTTATTTGAATCATTTAATACAATTTTATTTTGTCCTCTTTTTAATTTAATAGGTGTTATGTTTCCTTTTTCTACATCCGAAATTGTACTCATTAATTTATCAGATTTTTGATAAAGGTAAACTTCATATTCCCCACTATAACGACCAATTGTTTTATCTTCATTTTGGTAAAGATATAAATTTGCTGGTTCTAACATTTTATGTACATAGTTTTGAATATCTACATTGTTAATTGTAATTTTCTGTGAAATAAGTGTTTTATCTTCATTACTTATATCTTCACTTGAAATATTGCTAGGTACTGAAATAATCTCATTTGTATTATCTAATGAAACAGCCACCAGATTAGATTCTTCGCTATATACAACTGGTAATGTTGTATCGTCTGAAACTAATACTGTTCTAAGTGATAAATAATAAGTTCCTGGTACTGGTCTATTATCTAAGGTGTCAGATTCTTTCCCCTTAATTTTATCTAAGTACTCACCTGATTTTGAGTTTAAGTGATTTTCACTTATATCAAGCTTTTCCCATTTACTATGACCAAAATTCATAATTGATATATTTTCCATAGTGAAAGTATCATTAACTTCACTATATCGTAGTTCCGGCGTGTGATTTTTGTCCTTACCGGCTGTACCTGCTACTGTTTTTACAACAACCTTTTCATCCTCTAATGATACTTCAAAGATTTTAGAATACGTTGCATATATATCCTGTGTAGTATTTCCTGTATTTGTAATTGGGTCGTAGTCATTTGGATCTTTACGAAGTAATAATTCGTAGTATAACTTACCGCCTTCAAGTATCTTTTGTACACCTTTTGGTGCAATCCATGTCATATCAAAACCTATAGCCTGTGGCTTAACTCCTGATTGCTCTGTATTTTCACTTGGTACTACATATACATTATCTACTGATGTAATTTGAGTTGTTTCTGGTGTAATTGGGAATCTACTTGGTTTGTAGAATACCATTTGTGATTCAAATACATCTGGATTATCTGCATTCACTGTAGCTACAACTTGGAAATAACTTTCAATTCCTGCTGGTACAATTGCTGTAATATTATTTGTCTGTGTTTCATTTGGATTGTATTCATATATAACAGCTGGTTTTCCACGCTCTGAGTCTTTATTATTTAATACATAAATAGAATAGGTTGTACTTGTTTTAATATTATAGGGTTGGATACTAATTTGCACTTGGTTACCGTTTGTTCTATGAAGTGTATAACCTAAGTATGTATAACCTTTATTATCAGGCCAATATTTCTCAGCCTGTCTTCCGTATTGGAATGAACCATCTATAATTGTACTAGTCTCTAAAGCATCCCATGTAATAACTTTACGTGTAGTTGAACTTTCTAATTTGTTTTGAGATAAGTATAAAGAAACAATATTATTCTCTACCTTAACAACACCACTTTTATATTCTTCTACATCCTCTAAGTTCAATCTAACTTTTGCATCATTTTCTGGAACAAAGTCTAAACGAATAGAGTTGGTAATGGCATCTAATGTGTATCTTGTTCCAATTTGTAATGTAATCTCTTCATTATCTGCTATCTCATCTACATATCTGAATTTATCGTCTAAAACCTTTTTTACTTGTTGAAATTGTACTTTTATACCTGGTACAGAACCTGGTTTGATTTTTGAAATATCTTCAATGTAATCTAAACTTTTTAATTCGCTACCTTCTGAATATAGATGAGTAGGTGTAATAGAATAACCTTTAGGTCCATTGAAGATTTGACCTGAAGTTTTTATACTTCCTGAAGTTAATTTGAATGGTGTAATATTCCCTTTTGCAATACCATTGGTAAATACATAAATATTTTCGCCATCCACTTTAACTCTTAACTTAAGGTTTTCTTGCTTATTACCACTAAGAATCATTTTGATATTTGTAATCTCTATATTAAATTCTTGACTTTCACGACTTTGATCATTTCCTAAAACTAATTGTTTCTTAATTGATATTGGTTCTGTTTGAACGTCCCCACTTCCCCATGTAAAATTCGTGTTATTGAATTTACGTGGCACATATTTTAATTCTTGCTCTGTTGTACTACCTTGATCAAATACACTGATTGCTAATCCAACATTCTTTGTATCTGTATTTTCAAAGTTTAATTTAACCTTCTTGGTTATGGTGTTCTGGGTAGTATCTTGCAGTGCCTCTACATAGTATTCTAATTCATAAACTGCAGCTGTTCCCGCTGCGAACTTAACAAGTGCCGTTTCATCAGACAGCTTGTCTCTTTCTCCTTTACTAAGCCCAGTAGAATCTTCTTTTAACATTTCTCTTGTTAATTCAAAGCCTAATGGATTAGTTGGTGCTGCCTTCAAAATTGTTAAATCTTGAAAAACAGTAAACAACATGACACACACTAATATGTGTGCTAATACTCTCCTCATACACTTTCCTCCTTCTCGTATTTCATGTGACTAAATACAATTTTCTTCAAGAATGTTTTTATATTTAGGCATTTCTCCTTCTTAAGATATCGGCAAAAAACAACTCCTTCATGAGTAATATATACAAATATAAAATTCAAAAATCAGATAAAACTATATATAAAAATAAGTCCTTAAGATATAACTTTCTTAAGGACTCATAATTATAATTTTTGTAAGATTTTTTTAAATGCTGTGGCTACAGGAATATCTTCCATCTCTTCTAAAGTGTAGTACTGCAACGGTTCACCATTTGTTTTATTTTCTTTTAATAAACTTTCAGCTCTTTGTGACCAGTTAATAACTACAGGTGTCATTTGCCACTTTTTATGTGTAAAGATGTGGATAACCTCTGTAAGTTCGCGTTGTTCATAGGTATTTAATTCACAATCCTTCCACACTTTGTGGTCAATCATAGGTGTTCCCCACAGATTTGCTAACAATCCTTCTGCTGGACGTTTCTCTAGGCCATACCTTTGACCTTTTTTTAGAAGCACTACTTGATATTGCTCTTTAGCTGCCTTTATCTTCTTTTCTTTAATAGGATACTTTTCTTCTTCCCCATAACGATGTGCTTCACAAATTGTGCGTACTGGGCAAATATCACATTTAGGATTCTTCGGGGTACATACTAATGCACCTAGTTCCATAAGGGATTGATTAAAACGATTTGGGTCATCCGGCATAAGCTCCATGACCTTCTCTTCAAAAATCTTTCTATTTTTAGCAACTCCTATATCATCTGAAATACGAAACTGCCTTGCTAAGATACGCATAACATTTCCATCTACTGCTGGTAACGGAATATGAAACGCAATACTACATACGGCACCTAATGTATATGGTCCTATGCTTGGAATATCCTTTACAAGCTTAGGATCATTCGGAAATATGCCGTTCCACTTTTCATCTATCATTTTAGCACCTTTTTGCAAATTCTCTGCTCTCCTATAATAGCCAAGCCCTTGCCAATAATGATGTACTTCCTCCAAACTAGCTACGGCTAAATCATGAATAGTAGGAAAACGTTCCATAAACTTTATGTAATAAGGAATTACAGTATCTACTTGTGTTTGTTGTAACATAACCTCAGAAACCCAAATACTATAAGGGTCAGAAGTTCTTCTCCATGGCATATCTCTCTTATTTTCATCAAACCATTCTAGCATAAATTTTGCATATTTACTGTTCACTTTATCCTCCATCAAAACAAGTTTTTTAAAACTTGCTATAAAATAACTGTCTTCATTTTACATTATTTTTAGATGGAAAACTATTATTTATACAATGAAACCAAATTCGTCAATATTTCCTAGGAAAATTTATTTTTTACCCCTATTGCAAGTTATTCTGGCTTTGTGTTGACTACTAAATACCATTCGCCCTTACTTTTCACTTCTCTTTCTGTATAATTTATAATTGGTCGTATATGCTTAAGCTTCTCTGTATTGGTTAACTCATAATATGTCTCACTAACTTCCATATGAATACCTGCTTTCAAACTTTGACCATCTGCTGCTGCACTAGATGAACTTTGAATCCAGTTTATTTCTTCTCCAGTTTTCTCATTATAAAGACTATAAATCTCTGCTTCATTTTCTATTTCACCTTCATGAGTTTCACTTACCGTACTCAAATATAATAACGCTTTTTTCTGCTTACCTGCCTCTACTTTTCTATCATAATTGGTACCAAAACCTACACCTATAATTCCAAATCCCCCTATATTATTGAGAGGTACAATATTTCTATCTGCTCCTGGTAACTTATCACTGCCA
>USPX01000048.1 GCA_900556665.1 uncultured Eubacteriales bacterium | reverse complement strand
AGATATCACATGCTTGGAGCTTATTCTACTTGTAAATTTAACTAGCACAACTCGTCATCTTATATTTAAAGTAACTAATGTTTTCAAATAGCATATTTTTATTCAAAAAAAAGAAAAGCTTCCTATTATAATGCAGCATAACTCAGTATACTTTCTCTCTTACGCTATCTTGCCTTTATTATTCCCTATTTTTATCTTTTTACTCAATTTTATCTAGCCCACTCCCCCTTTTTATCTAAATTTAAAAATAGCTCTTCTCTATTTCAATTTTCTTTTAAACAATATGTTAAAATATCCACATTTTGTCCACTGTTAATTCTGTGGATATTTTTTCAAGACAGGTTGATTTTCCACAGGTATTTTGATATTATTAGATTATCTGTAGATAAGTTGTTGATTAAGTAATGTTATTCACATTTTGTTGATAAATCTGTGTATAACATCTACTTTTTTTTGTTTTTTTATTATTTTTTTTGATTTCCTACGTTGAATAACTTTATCCACAACCTGTTTCTATTTCACTTATTCAACCAGGAAATTTGACTTTTTCAAGATGTATGTTGATTATTTTATGCACATGTTGACAATACTTGAATAAGCTGTGCATAAATTTACGTAAATTAGGAGGATTAAGAATGTCATCAGTGTATGAAAAACAATGGGAAGCCATTCTTAGTATTATTGAACTAGAAACATCTAGTGTTAGCTTTAATACTTGGTTTAAAGATACGCAGATTCTTGATATTCAAGACAATGTCTTAATATTAAGTGTTAAAAATGAGTTTACCAAAGAAATTCTCAATACGCGTTATCTAGAACTCATTCGTAATAGTGCTCTACAAGTCTTAAATAAAGAGTACACGATTAAGTTTGTGCTTCCTAATGAACAAACAAATTTAGAACAAAATAACAGGAAAACTGAACAGGTGCAAGACCCATTAAATAACCCTAGTAATCTTAATCCTAGATATGTATTCGATAGTTTTGTAGTAGGTAACAGTAACCGTATGGCACATGCTGCAGCTTTAGCTGTTGCGGAAGCACCTGCGCGTGCTTATAACCCTCTATTCTTATACGGAGGTGTAGGTCTTGGTAAGACTCACCTTATGCATTCTATTGCGCACTTTATTTTGGATCAAAACCCTAATGCTAAGGTTATCTATGCCTCATCGGAGAAATTTACAAATGAGCTTATCAACTCAATTCGCGATGATAAAAATGAAAGCTTTCGTAATAAATATAGAAACATCGATGTCTTATTAATCGATGATATTCAATTCATTGCAGGGAAAGAACGTACACAAGAAGAATTTTTCCATACCTTTAATGAATTACATGAAGCAAATAAACAAATTATTATATCAAGCGACCGTCCGCCTAAGGAAATTCAAACACTTGAAGATCGTTTACGCTCACGTTTTGAATGGGGACTTATCGCTGATATTCAAAGCCCAGATTTAGAAACTAGAATTGCTATTTTACGCAAGAAAGCTGAAATTGAAAGTTTATCAGTACCTGAAGATGTACTTTTATTTATTGCAAAAACAGTTATCTCTAATATTAGAGAACTTGAAGGTGCTTTAAATAGAATCCTTGCATTCTCTTCTTTAACTAATAAGCCAATTACAGTTGAACTAGCTAACGAAGCACTTAAAGACCTTATTTCTAAAGATAAACCTAAAGTAATTACAGCAGAATACATTCAAGAAACAGTAGCAAATTACTTCCACCTTAAACCTGAAGATCTTCAATCTTCTAAGAGAACACGTAATATTGCATATCCACGCCAAATTGCAATGTATCTTTGTCGTAAACTTACAGATCTTTCTCTACCTAAAATCGGTGAGAAATTCGGTGGGCGAGATCATACAACTATTATTCACGGTTTTGAAAAAATCTCTCGTGAACTTCAAACTGATATTGAACTTACTCAAGTTTTAAATGAACTTGAATCTAAAATTACATCTTAATAACCTGTGTATATTATTGTGAACTTAAAGTGAATTATTTGTGGATTATTTCTTTAACTTTAACCCCAATGTGAATAGTGTGGATAAGGTTAAAGAAAAACTTCAACTTGTCCACATCTATATATACAAGTATTTGTTTAAGAACATCAAGGACTTGTCGTAGTTATCCACATTACCCACAAGACCTATTACTACCATTACTATAAAATATATTATTATTGTATATGTTTTACTCGAAAGGAGATTATCCACATGCATATCTATTGCAGACAAGATTTATTGCTTAATAGCATCAATACAGTTCTAAAAGCATGTTCAACAAAAACAACAATGCCTATTCTAGAATGTATTCTATTACAAGCAGCTAATAATAAATTAACATTAGTAGGAAATAACTTAGAGCTAGGTATTGAAAGTACTATAGATGCTGAAGTTATGACAGAAGGTTATATTGCCTTAGAAGCTAAAATTTTCTCTGAAATTATTAGAAAAATGCCAGGAGAAGTTGTTGAAATCTCTTCAGATGATCACTTCATGACCAGCATTATTAGTGAAAAATCTAAATTCCAAATTGCTGGGCAATCAGGAAAAGACTTTCCAGGACTTCCATCTGTGGAAAAAACAAATTCGTGTACAGTTAGCCAGGTTGTTTTAAAAGATATGATTCGCCAAACAATCTTCTCTGTTGCGCAAGATGAAACAAGACCTATCCTCACAGGTGAAATGTTACAAATTAAAGATAACAGTTTAAACTTAGTTTCTGTAGATGGATACCGTATCTCTTATAGAAAAACATCACTCTCAATTGAGAATGCCGATGTAGAGGTTGTCATTCCAGGAAAGACACTGGTTGAAATAAATAAGATTTTATCTAGTGAAGAAGAAGAACAAGTTACAGTTTACTTTGAGGATAAACACGTACTCTTTGATTTAGGTGACAGCAAAGTTGTTTCAAGATTACTTGAAGGGGAATTCTTAAAATATGAGCAAGTATTTTCTTCTGATTATGAAACACAAATTGTTGTAGATCGTAAAAACTTACTTATGAGTATTGAACGTGCTGCACTTATTTCTAGAGAAGGTAAGAAAAACCCAATCAAATTAGAAATGGATGGTGATAAAGTTATTATCACATCTAATGCAGAACTTGGAACAGCAAGAGAAGAGCTTGATGTAGAACTTGAAGGTAAAGAGATTACAATTGCTTTCAATCCTAAATACTTAATTGATTCACTTAAGGCAATTGATGATGATAAAGTATGTATTAACTTTATCTCAGCTTTAACACCATGCATTATTAAGCCAGAAGAAGGCGACCACTATAAATATTTAATATTACCAATCCGTGTAAATGCATAATTAAGATTAAGTCGCTCTAAAATTCAATTATGAATCATAGAGCGATTTATTCATTAGTATTTTGTATACAATATACGTAAAAGAAAAAGGAGTATCTAAAATGACAGAGATTAAAATTGATACAGAGTTTATTAAACTAGACCAACTTATGAAATATGCTTCAATGGTACAAACAGGCGGAGAGGCAAAAATGCTTATTGCTCAAGAGCTTGTTTTAGTTAATGGCGAAATCTGTACACAAAGAGGTAAAAAGATTAGACCTGGTGATGAAGTGCAATTTGATGGAGAAACTTATAAAGTTTATTAATCAAGAGGGAGAACTTTATGTATATAAAGGAGCTATCTTTAAGTGATTTTAGAAACTATGATGAGTTAACAATTCAACTAGATCATGGTATCAATATTTTTAGAGGGGATAACGCCCAAGGAAAGACAAATGTGCTAGAAGCGGTATATCTTTGTGCTACTGCTAGATCACATCGTACACACAAAGAAAAAGAAATAATTAGGTGGAATCAAGAAGCTGCTCATGTAAAAATTAATGTGCAAAAACATTATGTTGAGGATGTGATTGATTTTCATCTTACACAAAAGTCTAAATCTGCACTTATTAACAAAATGCCTATTAGTAGACTAGGAGAATTATTTGGATGTTTAAATATTGTTATGTTTTCACCAGAAGACTTACAACTCATTAAAAATAGTCCTAAAGAACGTAGACGTTTTATTGATATTGAACTTTGTCAGATTGATAAGATGTATTATTATGCCCTTAGACAATACCATAAAGTTTTAAAACAAAGAAATCTTGCATTAAAAGAGTATTTCAAAACAAAGGATTACTCAATGTTAGATGTGTGGGATATGCAATTAGAAGAGTATGCCAAAACCATCATTCAAAAAAGAGAAGCTTTTATCAAAGAGATTAATGAAATTGCTTGTTCGATACACAAAGACATTTCTGGAAATAAAGAAACATTACAAGTGATTTATGAGCCAAGCGTAAAAGCTGAAGATTTTAGTGAAAAAACACTAAAAAATAGAGAAAAGGACTTATTATATCAAAACACGTCAATAGGTCCACACCGTGATGATATGACATTTTTAATTAATGATATGGATGTAAAAACTTATGGATCACAAGGACAACAACGTTCCGTAGTGTTATCTATGAAGCTGGCAGAACTAAATATTATGAAAAAGTATATAGGTGAAGAGCCAATACTTTTATTAGATGATGTACTCTCCGAGCTAGATGATAAGCGCCAAAAGGATTTATTTAAATATACACAGAATATCCAAACATTAATTACTTGTACAGGAATTGAACAAAGTGTATGGAATACACAAAAAATTGGAAAACTATATAATGTAAGAGCTGGAAGTGTTACACCAGACGACAGGAAATAGTTAAAAAATTAAGTGAATTTGCCTTAATTAGTGTTTTGATGTATAATAAAAGTTGGATTATTATGTTTATGAGTAATTATTAAAGGAGTGAGATCTTAGTTATGGCAGCAACGTACAATGAAAATCAAATACAAATATTAGAGGGGCTGCAGGCAGTACGAAAAAGGCCTGGTATGTATATCGGTAGTACTTCCGCAAAAGGTCTTCACCATCTAGTATATGAAATCGTAGATAATGCCGTAGATGAAGCATTAGCAGGTTACTGTGATACTATCGTAGTAACTATACACCCAGATAATACAATATCAGTTTTAGATAATGGTCGTGGTATTCCAGTAGGAATTCACCCTCAAAAAGGGATTTCTACTGTTGAAGTTGTATTTACTATCTTACACGCAGGTGGTAAATTCGGCGGCGGAGGATATAAAGTATCTGGTGGTTTACATGGTGTAGGGGCATCAGTTGTAAATGCGCTTTCAGAATGGCTTACTGTAGAAGTTTATACTGACGGTAAGATTCATCAAGAAAAGTTTGCAAGAGGAGAAGTTGTTCAGCCTTTAACTGTAATCGGAGAAACAGATAAGGTAGGAACATATGTCCACTTTAAACCAGATGCGGAAATATTTGAAGAAACTGTATTTGACTATAAAGTTTTAGAACAAAGATTAAAAGAGACAGCTTTCTTAACAAAAGCGCTTAAAATTCAATTAGTTGATGAACGTGAAGATAAAAAGCAAGACAAAACTTTCCACTACGAAGGTGGTATTAAAGAGTTTGTTATGCAACTTAACAAACACAAAACACCGTTGTACGATCAAGTTTTCTATTGTGAAGGGGAAAAAGATGGTATAGCAGTTGAAGTATCATTCCAACATAATGATACTTATGTTGAAAATGTGTTTAGTTTCGTAAATAACATTAATACAATCGAAGGTGGTACACACCTTTCAGGATTTAGAACAGCAATTACTAAAAACCTCAATGATTATGCTAGAAAAATGGGACTTTTAAAAGACTCAGAAAAGAACTTAACTGGTGAAGATATCAGAGAAGGTATGACAGCTGTTATTAGTATTAAGATTAGTGAACCTCAATTTGAAGGACAAACAAAAACAAAATTGGGTTCTAGTGAAGCAGCAGGTGCAGTTCAATCAGTATTTGGTGATCAACTTACCTACTTCTTAGAACAAAATCCTAACGTAGGTAAAGTAATTGTTCAAAAAGGTATCATGGCAGCTAGAGCTAGAGATGCAGCGCGTAAGGCGAGAGAACTTACACGTAGAAAGAGTGCCTTAGAAGGTAACTCACTTCCAGGTAAACTTGCAGATTGCTCTGAAAAAGATGCATCTAAATGTGAGATTTACATCGTCGAAGGGGATTCTGCGGGTGGTTCAGCTAAAAGTGCGCGTTCACCAAAAACACAAGCAATCTTACCACTTAGAGGTAAAATTCTTAACGTAGAAAAAGTAAGAATTGATAAAATGCTTGAGAACCAAGAAATCCGTAATATGATTACAGCTTTCGGAGCTGGTATTAGTGATGACTTTGATATTTCAAAACTTAGATACGGCAAAATCATTCTCATGACCGATGCCGACGTTGATGGGGCGCATATCAGAACACTTTTACTTACATTCTTATACAGATACTATAGAGAACTTATCGAGCAAGATCACGTTTACATTGCTCAACCACCACTCTATTTAGTAGAAAAAAACAAAAAGAAACATTATGTATTTAATGACAAAGAACTAGAAAAATTACTTGAAGAAATCGGTAGAACAGGTATTTCTCGTATGCAACGTTATAAAGGGCTAGGAGAAATGAATGCAGAGCAACTTTGGGAAACAACAATGGATCCAGAAACAAGAGTACTTGTTAAAGTAAGTATTGATGATGCAGCAGCAGCAGATGAAATCTTTACAAAGTTAATGGGTGACGATGTAGAACCAAGAAGACAGTTCATTAATGAGCATGCACACAAAGTAACCTACTTAGATATATAAAAAGGGCAAGGAGAATAATAAATGGATACAAATGATGTAACTTATGACAGAATTATTCATAGAGATATCAATGATGAAATGCAGACATGCTATATCGATTACGCCATGAGCGTAATCGTATCTCGTGCCCTTCCAGATGTACGAGATGGCTTAAAGCCTGTTCATCGTCGTATTTTATATTCTATGAGTGAGCTAGGTTTAGGCTCAGATAAACAATACAGAAAGTCAGCGCGTATCGTTGGGGATACAATGGGTAAATATCACCCACATGGTGACTCTTCTATTTATGGTGCAATGGTACGTATGGCACAAGATTTCTCTACAAGATATCCATTAGTAGATGGACAAGGGAACTTCGGTTCTATTGATGGAGATAGTCCTGCCGCAATGCGTTATACAGAAGCGCGTATGAGTAAAATGACAGCATTAATGCTTGCTGATATTGATAAAGACACAGTTGATTTTAGACCAAACTTTGATGAATCATCTAAAGAACCTTGTGTTCTTCCATGTAGATTCCCAAATCTATTAGTAAATGGTTCATCAGGTATCGCTGTAGGAATGGCAACTAATATTCCACCACATAACTTAACAGAAGTTATTAATGGTGTAATTAAAATGATTGATAACTACAGAGGTGAAAATGAAGAAAATGAAGCTCGTGAAACAGATATTGATGAGCTAATGGCAATTATTCAAGGACCAGACTTCCCAACAGGTGCAACAATTTATGGACGCTATGGGATTGAACAAGCTTACCGTACAGGTAGAGGAAAAGTTAAAGTTAAAGCCAAAGCTGAAATTGAAGCTATGCAAGCTGGTAAATCTAGAATTGTAGTTTCAGAAATTCCATACATGGTTAATAAATCTGTTCTTATTGAAAAGATGGCTGACCTTGTAAAAGAGAGAAAAATTGACGGTATTACTGATATTCGTGATGAGTCTGATAGAAATGGTATTTCTATCGTTATTGAACTTAGAAGAGATGTAAATCCAACAGTTATCCTCAACCAATTATATAAATACACACAATTACAGGATACATTCAGCATTAATATGCTTGCACTTGTGGACGATAAACCTAAAACACTTAACCTTAAAGAGGTTCTTGAACAATATCTCAAACACCAAGAAGATGTAGTAACAAGAAGAACACAATTTGACCTCAATAAGGCTGAAGCTAGAGCACATATCTTAGAAGGTTTACGCAAGGCATTAGATAAAATAGATTTAATCGTATCGTTAATTCGTAGTTCTAAAACAGTTCAAGAAGCTAAAGAAAAACTTATTGAAGCAATTGATTTAACAGAGATTCAAGCTCAAGCAATTGTTGAAATGAGACTTCGTGCTTTAACAGGACTTGAAAGAGAAAAAATTGAAGAAGAATATCAAGAGTTACTTACAAAAATTGAATATTTAAAATCAATTTTAGGAAGTAAATACAAATTACTTGGTGTTATTAAAGATGAGATATCAGAAGTTAAACAAAAATATGGTGATGGACGTAGAACTGATATCACTATTGATGAAGATGAATATGATATCGAAGATTTAATTGATGAAGAAAATATCGTAGTTACTATTACTCAACTGGGTTATATTAAACGTATTCCACTTGATACTTATAAAAACCAAAACAGAGGTGGTAAAGGTATTATTGGTCTCAATACAATTGAAGATGACTTTATCAAACAACTTTTCGTTACAACAAACTTTAACTATATTATGTTCTTCACTAATAAAGGAAAAGCATATCGTATTAAAGGGTATAGAATTCCTGAGGCAGGTAGAACAGCTAGAGGTACAGCAATTGTGAACTTACTTGAATTAGATAAGGACGAAACAATCACAGCTGTATTCCCAGTTAAAGAGTTTGAAGATAATATGTTCTTAACTATGGTAACTAAAAAAGGACAAATTAAGAAAACACCACTTAAAGACTTTAGAAACATCAGAAAAGGTGGGCTTATTGCATTATCTTTAGCTGAAGAAGATGAGTTAGTTGATGTACAAAAGACAACATCAAGAGATTCTATCTTAGTTGCTACTAGATTTGGGCAAGGTATCATGTTTGAAGGTACAGATGTTAGACCAATGGGTAGAACAGCTAGAGGAGTACGTGCAATTAATCTCAATGAAGGTGATGAAGTTATTGGTGCAACTGTACCTAGAGAGGGTGAACAGGTTCTTACAGCTACAGAAAAAGGTTTAGGTAAGAGAACACAAATTGATGCCTTTAGAGCACAAAAACGTGGTGGTAAAGGTATTAAGATTAATAAGATTACAGAACGTACAGGTAATGTTATTGGTATTACAGCAGTTAAAGATGAAGATGATCTATTAATGATTACATCAGAAGGTGTTATCATTCGTATTAAAGTATCTCAAATTTCATCTATTGGACGTAATGCACAAGGGGTTAAATTAATTAATGTATCTGATGATGTAAAAGTTGTTTGTATTGAAAAAGTAGATGAAGAATTCATTGATGATAGTATCCAAGAATCTACAGTAGAAATAGATCAAGAGGATATTGTAGAAGATGAAGTAGAAACTACTGATACAACAGAGGAATAATGAAAAAAGCTAGTATTATTCTATTAATATTAGTACTAATAGGTGGAGCAGTTGGAGATTATGTTTATAATAATTATCCAATGGCTCTGCCTAATTTTATAGAACAAACATCATCAGACCATAAATATGTTATAAAAAGATCTGGCAAAATAGTAGCAGTAGCAAATAAGCAAGAAGAAGCTATAGCAAAAGCTAAAAGTATATCTAGGAGCATTGCTATTAATACATACAATAATGAATGGGTGTATTTAAATTTACAACCTTTCTTGATTTTAACTGAAGATGCTACACATGATTTTGCAACATTTGAAGAAGCTTACAAATATGCAAAACGTAATGGGTATAAAAAGATTTATTATAAAAGTGGAAAGAAGCCATTTTGGCAAGAAAGTACTAAAATTACAGAAGGCAAGATACTAGATGTCCCATTAGTATTACAACTCCCAGAATTACCAAGAGGTTGTGAAGTGACATCACTTGCAATGTTATTGAAGTACTATGGAGTAAATGTATCTAAAATGGCATTAGCAGAAGAAGTGAAAAAAGATCCAACACCATATAGTAAAGATAAGAATGGTAGAAAATATTACGGTAATCCATATGATGGCTTTGTTGGTGATATGTATAACAAGGATAAAAACGGGTATGGGGTCTATCATGGACCAATAGCAGAACTAGGAAAAAAATATGTAGGCGAAGATCTAATAGATATAACAGGGGTAGAGTTTGAAGATTTATTATACTTTTTAAGTCAAGGGAAACCAGTATGGGTAATTACTAATGCAACATATAAATCATTAGGAGATGATCAATTTGAAATGTGGCATACACCTACGGGAATAGTAAAAATTACTAAGAAGCTGCATTCAATAGTAGTTACTGGATTTGATGAGCAGTATATTTATATTAATGATCCATTATCAAATATTAAAAATAAGAAAACTAATAGAAGTGATTTTCAAAAGGCGTGGGAACAAATGGGTAACCAAGCTATTATTATTGCAAAATAGAGTAAAGAAATATTGATATATGTTAAGAGTGAGAAACAGAGTAGTAAGGGGAGAAAAACTTATGCTCTGTTTTATTATTTTTAGAAAGAAAAGAAATGAATTAAGAAATATAAAGTGATAATATTGAAAGCAAGTAAAGATATAGCACACTAGAAACCTTGAAAATACAAGGTTTTATTAAAAATATAAAAATATATTAGAAAAAAGCTTGACGTAAGCAAAAACCTTTGATAATATATATATTGTCCTGAGCGACAGGGCGAAGCAAACAAACAAAATATTGTTAGTTCGGAGAAGTACTCAAGTTGGCCGAAGAGGTGCCCCTGCTAAGGGTATAGGTCGGGTAACCGGCGCGAGGGTTCAAATCCCTCTTTCTCCGCTCTTATTTGCAATATATGTTGTTCGAATTTTTTTGAAAAAGTTGTTGACAAACGACAGACGATTTGATAAAATATCAAAGTTGTCAAAAACGACAACACATCAGCTCGGAAGAGTTGAAAAAGAAAAATAAAAAAGTTGTTGACAAACACTTCTGAACGTGATAATATATCAGAGTTGCTAAAAACAACAAAGAACATTGATAACTGAACAGTGAATAACCTTGAAAGATTCATAAGAGAATAATTCAAGTCATCGAAAGATGAACGAACAGCTTTTAATAAAGCAAACCTTAA
>USPX01000047.1 GCA_900556665.1 uncultured Eubacteriales bacterium | reverse complement strand
AAGAGGAAGCCTTAAATCAGCACTCGATGACGATGGACGTTCCCTTTGAAAAATCACCATTCAGCCATTGCCATTCTTCTATCATTTCTAATTGATGCGCTTCATTAATATGTGGAATGCTATGACACTCACCAATTCTTATTTCATTTTCAATTGTAATATGTTGATACTTAAAGTCTAGAGAATAGTCTTGATGAATGGCACCTACTAATATGCCTTGCTTCACTTCTCCACCACTATATTCAGCCCAAACCATATTGGCTTCTTGATGATAGTGAAATAGTGTTGCTGCGCTCTGCTTTCCATTAATACTATTATATTTAGTAATGAATTTACGACCATTATAAGTAAATGGTCTAATGCCCTTAAGCGCTTTTTCCATTATTTCATATACGAGGATTACATGGTTTTCACATTCTTTTTCACCATGACTCCTCGTATTATAGCCACGGTGTTCATAAAACCTACTTGCTGGCAATGAAGCATCTAGTTCAGCCTTTGTATAGTGTTTACTTATTGCCCTCTCTAACTCATCCATAATATAAGTGCCATAACCCTTACCTTGCTTTTCAGGTAATACATATACCCTTGTAATATGATTTTCCTTGTAAGCCCCCGTACCTACAATTTGCCCTTCATCCATTAATATCCCAACGTTGCCTTCACTGATATCTTCTTTAATATTTTCCAGGCTATGTAGCTGCACAAAAAACTTTACAACTTCTTTAGGATAGTACAAAGGATAAGTTTCTTCTATAGCCTTTTTTGTAATATCCGCTATAATCTGACTCTCTTCTAACTTGGCCTTTTTATATTCCACTTGATCTCCCCCTAAAATTAATCTACTCCCAGTCTTTCCATACTTCTGGTACGTAGCCAATTGTAGCTTTCTTACCATTTCTTACAATAGGTGTGCGCATAAGTTGTTGATTTTCAAAAACGCGTTTTTCTTTGTTCATATTTGAAGCATATTGAATACGTGACATAGCTTCTTTGTCTTTACACTTGTCATTTATCATTTTATTAATGTCACCAATTGCTTGTTTAACACTGTTAAATTCACCTTGACTCATACCTTTTTCTTTCATATCAATAAATTGATATTTAATACCACGTTCTTTAAAATAACGCTCTGCCTTTTTTGTATCAAAACATTTCTTAGTTCCAAAAATTTGTATATTCATTCTTGTTATAGGCTATGTATAAAGCCTTCTCCTTTATGTCATTTATAATCTATTATTTTGTATATTTTCTTCTTATATATTATATAAACCTATATTTTCTATAAAGATATTTCACAAGACTATCTTGCGTAGCCACATCCTGATGTTTGGCGATTATTATTGCCACCTCTTACATATGATGCATTAAACTCTTGTGTAAGCTCAGAAATTTCTTTTTCTCCATTAATATAAGGTTCATAAAAATCATAACCAAATCTACCGCCATCCTCACAGCCAATTTCGCTATATCCTAAAGCATCTTTTACGATTTGTTCTCTTTGCTCTCTTGTTGTATTTTTAATTAAAAACTTTTCCATAATTCGTCTCCTATATTACTTTTATATTTTCTCCCATTATAACCCAAAACACTGATAATTCAAACATGTCACTGTATATTTATAGGCACTTATATATTCACCAATTTATTCCATTTATCATAATCTATTATAAGACTATTTAAGAGGTGCACTATGGCAAAATATATGAGGCAAACATCTAATAATTTCTATAAATATACACTAACTTCTACATCTTTGCTTGAGAGCAAATCTCCAGACGCAGCAGTCATTAGTATTATTCCAGTCAATAGTCGTGTCCAAGTCCTCGATGCTGCTGAAGATTGGTATCAAGTGGTTTATGATTATGAAACTGGCTTCGTTCCTACTTCACGTTTATCTATTACAGAATATGCTTGGCAAAATACTGTACTTCATCCTTATGCTGATTCCCAAACAGTACCTATTGCCACAGTACCTGCTAAATCTGAAGTTCAAGTCTTATCTATTGTAGGCGATTGGAGTTATGTAATTTACAACTCCCAAAAAGGCTATATTTTTACTTACTACTTAACAGATGATGGGAATCCACCAGTCCCTTATAACTTTGAATATTTTGAAACAGACATGACCAGATTTGTAAATGAAAATAACATTAAAAGTCCTACTCCTTATCTCATTACCACTGATCTTACAAATAAACTGACTTATGTCTTCAATCATATTAATGGCCGCACCTGGAATTTGCTTTATCAGTGGCCTTGCACTGTAGGCAAACCAAGCACACCAACTATACGTGGCACTTTCTTCGTAAATGGTCGTAAGCCTTATTTTGGCTCAGATAGCTACCGTGTTAAATTTGCAACCCGTATTTTAGAAAGTTACTATTACCACAGTGTTTTATTTGACCCAGAAGGCAATAGGATTATCAATGATACCTTAGGTGAAGCTTTAAGCCATGGTTGTATCCGCTTGGCTGTAGAAAATGCCCAATGGATTTATGATAATGTTCTAGATACTACTGCTATTATCATTAACTAATCTTAACTTAACTTTACAGATAGCATGACTACAAAACCATCTGCTTCATTATAGATACTAATATTTCCTCCCATCTCCTCCATATAATGCTGACATAAATAAAGCCCTAGTCCTGCCCCTGACTTTTCCTGTACTGCTTTATCTTTTCCTCTATAAAACTTCTGGAATACCAAAGGGATTTCTTCTTCAGGAATCCCTTTTCCAAAATCCTTAAATGTTAGGACAAGGTACTGTTCATTTAATTCAAACTTTACCTTTATATCCGTCCCTGCATACTTATAGGAATTGGCAATAATGTTGGTAATAACCCTTTCCATAGGTATAGGATCTATTAAAATCAAGCCTCCTGCCTTTCCCTCTATAGTGACACGTTCTTTATAGTCGGCTAAATGAATCATTTCTACTAAACAACTGGCATAGGCTTCTTTGATTACTACAGAAAGCTGCCCTAGTTCTTCTAATGTAGATTGAAATAAATTTGAAATAAGTGTATCGATTTTTTCACAGTGACTATAAATTGCCTTAATTTTTTTACTCAGCATTTCATCTTTTGCCCTCTTTATGAGAAGTACTTCACTAATTAATTTAATGGAAGTAAGGGGGGTTTTAATATCGTGACTTAAAGAAGCTATAATTTCTTGCTTACTCCTATTAGCTGCATATTCCTTTTCCTTGGCTTCCTTAAGTTCTTCCCGCATGATATCAAAACTTGCTGTAAACGCACCAAATAAATTTTCTTTATCCCTCTTTAAAGGAATATCTAAATTGCCATTGGCGATTTGATGTGCAAAGGCCTCCAGTTCCCTAAAAGGCTTAAAGTAATATTGCCATATGAAACATAAATAACTTATTAAAATAATGCCTATAAATATATAAATGCCTAAAACATACTGGCTGAGCTTCTTTACTTTATTTAAGAAGTCTTGTTCATTGTTGGTATGAATCAGTACTTTTACCTCTCCTACTTTTTCGCAAAGATTATGTTCTGCCTTACTCCTTTGAGAAGATGTCTCCTGATATATGCCTGATTGATATAACATTTTCTCCTTTTCATCTATTACAACAAAATCATATAAAAAAGAGAGGCTGTCAAGTTTAGACCACTGCCCCCCGCACCCCTCTACCTCTTTTAAAATTTCATTAACGGCTACCATATTTACATTTTCTAATGTAACCTGCTGCCTAATGGTATTAAATAATATTAATCCTATGATTATGTAAATGGTTAATGCACCTAAAGCTCTCTTCACCTTATCCCCCTATAATTCAAAGACATAGCCTATACCCCATACCGTCTTAATATAGGTTGGTGCATTAGGTTGTTCTTCTATTTTTTCTCTTAAATGTCTAATATGTACAGAAAGCGTTCCTTCTTGTACATATATGTTACGCCATACATTTTCAAGTAATTCTTCTTTTGTAACTACCTTATTGGCATGAGCAATCAAATATTTTAATAGTTGATATTCCATCTCTTTAAGTTTTCTTACTTCCCCCAAAATCTTTACTTGATGATAGTTATGATCTAATATAATGCGCTCATCCACTTTTTCTTCTCCAAGTACATATTGTTCATTTGCTTCTACTGTTTTTATATTTCTAAGGCTTTCATAACGCTTGAGCATGGCCTTTACTTTCGCTAATAAAATATTTAAAGTATATGGTTTTTTAATGTAATCATCTCCACCTATATTAAGAGCCGTTAAAACATCATCATCACTATTTCTGGCACTAATAAAAAATATAGGTATTTCTAAAGTCTCTCTTATTTTTTTACATAGTTCAAACCCAGATTTCGTTCCTAAGTTAATATCTAATAATATTAAATCTATTGTATGTGTATCTAAAAATGCCAAAGCCTCTTCATAAGAAGTGGCGTAAGCAGTAGGGACATCAAACATATTAAAATACTCCGAGGTATTTTCTGCTATATCCAATTCATCATCTACAACCAAACAACTATAATGCATTATTATATCTCTCCTCATATTTTAAAATTCTCTACTCCTCACGCCAATTATATAACCTATTTAAAATTTTTTCTACTCTTCAATTTTGAACTTTGTACCCGCTTCACCAATTAACACCATAGTACCATCTTTCGGCATTAAGGTTACTTCACTACCATTTAATCGCATACTTGAATAAATACAGTGATGATAGCTATTATAAATATAAACTGCACCTTTGCCCTCTATGTGTATCTTTCTTTGCTTTTTTGCTACCTGATCATCTATCTTATACCAAATAGCACCTGATGTTTTTTCCATTTCCACATCTAGATTCTCACCTTTATAAGTCTCAAGTGCATCTTCAGGAATATAACGATAAGATGTGCCTCCTATAGTTAAATATTCTTTGCCCTCTTCTTTAATCCAGGCAATATCTGTCATATCTCTTCTTAATCCTGCTGCCTGCGCATGCTCTGCACTCATAATTTTACTTACACCTACTCTGCTGTTACTGCCGCTTCCCTTAATATATCCTCTTACCTGATTTGATACTTCTAGTTTTTCATAGGTATTTATAAACCAGTTGGTAGAAGTATATTTATCATATATTGGATAATACACCTTATTAGCACGTTCCTGCCAAGTCTTTAAAACCTGCTCATCAATATGAGTCGGCGTTTGTTTTTTAAGTGCATTTTCAAGATTTGCATAAATACCCAAACCTTCTTTCGCCATATAATCCTGTGTACAAAGATAAACTTCTCCATCCTTTTCTTTCACAAACCATACTCTAGAAGTTACCTTTCCTTTAGAGGCTGAATGCTGTAACTTTTGAGTTTCAAAATAATAGCCTTCATCATTTACGAAAAAGCCTTCTTGAGTATATTTAAACTTAGCTTCTATAGATTTATCGTTTTCAAAAGACTTTATAAGCATCTCTTCATCATTAGGGAAACTAATTTCATACCACTCTTCTCCACTATAAAAGCCTTGATATGACTTAATTGATTCTGGAATTTGACTATAAGTTAAATCTTTATTCCACTCATTTATCTTATCTTCCTTATGTGAAATAGCACCCTTTTCTTCTAATATAGCCATTAAAATAGCTTGGCTCATATAAGCATCATTAGACCCATCTCCACCAGAATTCAAAACAGCGACGCTACAGTTATAATCTGGTGCAATCAGTAGATTTGCTTGATTATAGTTAACACTGCCACCCTTTGTAATCACCTTCACGCCATATTGATTAAAAGGATAGACGCTGACACTGTCAAAGCCTAATCCAAAGTCAAAAGCACTACTATCTCCCTCTAAATTAAGATAAGTCGTCTGATCATGTTCACTTCTTAACATAGCATCTACAGACTTCTTATTTAAAATATGAGATTCACAATCTTTCATAAAAAGGGTAGAAAACTTACACAAATCTTCCGTGGTGGATAAGATGCCCCCACTTCCTATAAGGTTGCAATATTCATTTGGCAAATCATAGCCACTTTCTTCATAAGTTCCTGACTGTTCTACCGGCACTTCACTTGCCATTTGAGGTGTACTTGTTTGAGACATCTCTAAAGGCTTAAGTATATTTTGCACCATATACTCTGAAAAGCTCATACCAGATACACGCTCTATAAGTATTTCTGCTAATGTAAAGCCATCATTACAATAAGCACTATAAATACCTGGTTCTATCTTTAGTCTATCTTGCTTTAACTCTTCTAATAAACTTTCTTTTCCCTCTGTATTCCCCTTTTCAAATAACATAATATTTTTAAAATGTGTGCCCATAATACCTGATGTATGATTTAAAAGCATTCTTGGTGTAATCTTCTTATAACGTGGGTCTTTCATTTCAAATTCTGGAATATATATTGTAAGCGGTTTATCTAAATCTACCTTTCCTGCTTCTACAAGCTGCATAACTGCTACTCCCGTAAACACTTTGCTGACAGAGCCTATATCGTATTGCTTTTGAGGTTCTACTTTTTCACTTACAGTTGCTACGTATTGTGACGCCTTATGTGCCTTTAGCTCAGCGCCTTTTAAAATGCAGATTCCACCTATTCCTATGATTAATCCACTACATAAACAACCTGTTAAAATGCTATATTTCTTCCATTTCATGGCCTTCCTCTTTTCTATATACTTTATTCCGTTAATAGTTCATGGACTGTAATCTTCCTTACTTTATAAGCATGTAGCATTGCAGCTATAAAAGCGATGCCTATAATGACCACTGAAGTCCCAATAACATACCAAGGATTTAACTGAAACTGCATTTTACTAACGCCTATTACTGAAAGCATCTTTGTTATAAGGGGTCCTGCTAAAACGAGACACGCACCAGTCCCTAATACAACGCCACCTACCACTGCTGGCATAAGTGAAAGTGTAATTTGTAGCATTAATTGCCTTGTTGTATAGCCTAATGCCCTAAGCGTCCCAAAATAAACTTTCTTTTGAATAAGTAGTGCGCCTATAATAAGAGAAGTTAATAACGTAATAATACATATGGTTACAATCAAGATACAGCTCACCACCATTGTCAGTACCAATTGAACGGCTGACATAGTAGACTTACCTGTTAAATACATATCTGTTACCTTTTGAATCATGTAATTTCTTGAGTTTCCTGAAATGATTACACCATCTACATAAATGCTATAATCTAATTCCTTAATGCCGTATGTCTTCATAATAATACGCATCTTCTCTTCAGCTACTTGGCGATATCTCTCATATATTGCTTCTTCTTCTGTGAGTTGCTGACCCCCATTTTTTGCTTCCTCATTTAGCCCAAAATAAGCTTCAAACATAGGAATAAACTCACTGCTTGTTACACCATCTTCTAAATAAATATGACAAGTCGTTAATTTCCCTGGTGGATTTAATTTGAGATAGCCTTCTTTAGTTAATTTAATAACCCTTCCTAGATTATTGGCACTTTGACTGATGCCTGTAATAATATACTCATATCGATACCCTTGGCTTTCTATGATCACACTATCTCCTATATACTTATTAAGCTGTTTTGCA
Source organism: uncultured Eubacteriales bacterium (assembly GCA_900556665.1). Next base: position 4,092 of record USPX01000047.1, on the reverse strand, counting down.
AAAACACCTGTTACAACCACTTCATTATCGTATTTACAAAACCTTCCCTCATAAACATTCTCTGTTTCTAACTTTGAATAGTCCTCATATGTATCTACCACAACAGGGATGTCATCTAAAAACATTTTATCTTTATAACTTAAATTAGTTTTTCGAACGCCGTCTAATTCTTCGATTAATTTTCTTACTTCTTCTGGATCTGCTCCTTTTGCAATTTCTACCTCTACATCTGCAATTTCTATACCTAAGATTTGTGTGATTAACTTAATGTTTCCTACAAAAGTCACATAGAGCAGCATGCCAAGAATCATAGCAAAAGTTATACCTGCTATACAAATGGCCATCATCCCATTTTGTTTGCCACGATGAAAACAATCTTTTAAAGCTAATCTAAATTGTAAACTGCCTCCCTTTTCAAGGGAAAATCTATTTTTATGATAGCTATGGCTTTTTTCTCCCTTCATTAAGGCCGTACGAATATCATATTTTTTAGATTGTCTAGCTGCTATATACGTCGTTAAATAAATAACACCTGTTACAAGGATTATTACAACTAAATCAATCATTAAATGCCTACTACTAATCCAGCTTAGCCCTGTTGCTGCCATAAGCATTTGCCCACAATATGGTAAAACTAAATATGAAAGTATCGTCCCTATTACTGTCCCTATAAATGTTGTTACAACATACTCATAAGCATAAGCCATTGTAACTTCTTTTTGGGTGTAACCTGATGCTTTTAAAATCCCTATATCTTGTAAACTTTCATTAATGTTATTTTTAATACGAAAACGTACAACTAATAACATAATTACAATGATAATCACAGTGAAACCTATTAATAACCCTGCGCCCATACCACTAAATAAACTATAAGCTAATTTAGTCACACTAAATTCTCCAGAAAATATGGATTGATATTCTGAAATACTCTCTGCATGATCTTTAATATAGGCTAAAAACTCATCAAAAACAGCTGTAGCTTCTGTAGTATCTTTACAGCGTATTAATATTTCCTTGCTTAGCCCATGATTTAAATACATTTCTTTATAAGCTTCATCTTCTAAATAAAAGCGAATGCCACCGCAATTTTCAAAGCCTAAATTAGTATCTTGAAAGAACCCTTTAATTTGATAAGTTCTATACCATTTACCTTCTTTGAAATTTAATAAATCCCCAGTTTTAAACCCTTTACTCATTAAAGTCTTTGGTGCATAAATACCGCCTACCTCTGTATTTTTTGCTTCATTACTTATAGGATTTTCTATAATAACCTGATTCATTTTTCCTCTAGTATTAAAGTTTTCTATAATAAAATACGAATCTATAATACCGCCATCGTACTGAATTTCTGTGTTTTTTAAATTAACACAATCCCTTACTTCATATTCTGAAATGCGCTGGTCCTGATTTAAATACGTGGTATAACTATCTTTCATTGCAGTTTCATCCATTACCACCAAATGATGGGCTCCATGTAACCTCTCCATATGAGTTTCATAAATACTTCCCATATCTATCATGATTTTGCTGCCCATATTGGTAAATAACGCTACAAGTGCTGCTAAAAATAGCATGATAATGGCTACTTTTTTTCGTTTTCTTAAATTCAATACCGCTAGCCTTATACTTCTTTGCTGCCACTCACAAAAACTATCTTTTTTGACCTGCACACTACCACCCCATCTCTTCTAGAAATGCTTGCAATTTATTTCTACGTTTAACCTGATTTTCCTCTATGTAGATGCCTAAATCTAATTCACCTTGAATACTGCCATCTTTCATATATAAAATGCGGTTGCCTCTAAGAGCTGTTTTAATATCATGGGTAACCATTACAATGCTTTGCCCTTTTTCATGTGCCTTTGTAAAAACATCTAAAACTTCTTTACTGGCTGCTGAATTTAAAGCCCCTGTTGGTTCATCTGCAAATATGATTTCAGGATTATTAATAAGCGCACGTACAATGCCTACACGCTGTGCTTCTCCTCCTGAAAGCTGTGCTGGAAACTTCTTAAAATCCACTTCATTTAATCCTACCGTTTTTAATAAGGCCTTTGTTTTTTGAACTGCTTCTTTTTTCTCCTTCTTACTTGTATGTATAAGTAGTGCATTTGTAAGGATATTATCTATCACATTCATGTTATCTAAAAGATACATATTCTGAAATACGAAACCACAATTTCTTCTTCTAAAGATAGCTAATGTATCATTATCTAAATTTGAAATAACTTCTTTATTAAAAATCACCTTCCCCATATTTGGCCTGTCCATCCCGGATAAAGCATATAACAAAGTAGATTTACCTGAACCAGAACTTCCCATAAGTACAGTAAAATCACCTCTCCAAATTTCTAAATCTAAATTTCTCAGCACATGCTGTTGATTACCTTCTGTTGAAAATGACTTACAAAGCTTTTCTGCTTTTAAAAGTAATTCTTTCATAACTTTCACCTCTTATCTTTGATAAACTCAGTATAATATGATAAGAGTATAAAATCTTTGTCTCCTCCTTATTAAATTCTTATCAATTTCTTAACTACTATAATAATTTGATAAGAATTTAAGCAAGCAAAAAGGACTTACGCATCTTAAACTTGTATATCCCATATACACAGTTTCCAATTACGTAAGTCCTTCTTTCATAAAACCCGGCTTATGTGATTTCTTTACATCCCATAAGCCTTAATTGTCAATTGGCTCATCTCCAGAAACATTTTCTGCGTAAGCCTCTTGGTCGTGAATGCTTTGGTTACTTTGATGATACATCTTTGTTCCCTCCTACATCCATATTGGTTTTACAGTAATAGTATGTCTCTTTATATGTTTTCTATCCTGGTATATTTATCCAAATTAAATTTTTTACATTTCTAGCGCCCTACTTATAGTTTCTGGCTTTTTATTAATATCTTCTAATTCACTATTATTTACTTCATCTACTATACTTTGTAATTTATCAATTGAAGTATATCCTTTACCTACCACTTTTCTATTGATTGCCTCATAATTTTCATTATTAACACCTGTTATACCAATATTCTCCAAGTCATGTATCATGTAGCAATCCTCATTTATATGACGAAAGATTCTTTCTAACTCCTGTGTCTCTTCGTATACGATATCTCTTATTTGTCTTGCTGATAACATTTGTCCTACTCCCATATGCTTATCAGAGACTCTCTTATTAATAAAATCTATATTCTCAGCTGCTATTCCTTCTACTTTAACGCCTATTTTTTCATATTCCTCAGCTTCTGCTTCTCCTCTATTTATCTTATCTAAAATCCTATTAATTTCATCTACTTCTAGTTGTATTTTATAAATAGAGGTATATCCTTTTCCTCTTACTTGCTGATTTACTAACTGTAAATTATCGTCATTTACACCAATGATATCTAAATCTTCATAGCAACTTACGCCTACTTCATAACAATCTACTGCCTCTAATAATTTATTTAATACATATGTTTTATTTGTAACTACTTCTTTTATTTCTTCTACTTGTAAATAGTCACCTTTTCGTACCCTATATGTACCTACTGCTTTATTAATAACCCCTATGTTTTCTACTGCCACTGGCTCTAGTACAATGCCTACTGCTTCGTAATCTTCTATCTCTGCCTGTGCTTCATTTATTCTTACAAGTGCTTCATCAATATTTACCTCTTGAGATACCTCTTCTATTACTACTTCATTTTCTTGAACCTCACCAGCATAAATAGCTGTACCTTCTCCCCCTAATAAGCAAGCTATCATAACTAAACTTAATACTCCCTTTTTATTTAATAAACTCATTTTAAATCCCCCTTTAACCTAAAATCTTTTAGCTTATTCTAAACACATATTATATTTCGTTTGTAGCCATTGGGTATTGATAGTAAAAATGCCAAAACTACGTAATATAGTTTTGGCATTTTACAATCTCTTGTATTATTATTTTTTGCCGATTAGATTAGAATATCTTACTTTCTATCTCCCCTTCACGGTAAGCTCTTAATAATTTTTCTAAATCTATAATCGTATCATGAATTCTTTGTCCGTTATCTGTGTTTTTAACCATTACCCTGAATGATTCTGTTTCTACCATTTCAG